>RFXE01000100.1 GCA_009921785.1 Alphaproteobacteria bacterium | reverse complement strand
TTGAATGCATCTAAAAGCTTCACCCTTCCCAAAAATGTTGAAAACATGACTCTGATTGGAATTGGAAAAAATCCATCAGCGGGATCGCAGACGGGTATCGGCAATGAACTTGATAACTTAATGATCTCCGAATCTACCTTCTTCGGCAATGTTATGAATGGTCTAACTGGCAATGATGAATTGATCGCCGGTAAAGGTGCTGATGTGTTAACGGGTGGCTTAGGCATTGATGACTTTGTATTTAAAGCTTTACCAAACCGCGCCGGTCACATCACTGATTTCACTGTCGGGACCGATCTTCTCGATCTCAGAGGCATCTTTAGCTCGGCGGGATACACAGGAACCGACCCCATCGCCGATCATCATCTGATCTTGGCTGCGAATTCAACCGGTGGCACGGGCGTTTATTATGATCCGAGCGGAAATCCGCTTGGTCCTAAAACACTGATTACAACGCTCGATCATGTCCAACCTTCAGCGTTGCATGGTTCAAATGATTTGATGTCTTGTTTTTAGAAATCAAAAAAGGATCATATTGATCACATTTATGATCAATATGATCCTTTTATTGTGTCCTCATAACTGCGTAAAAAATTGCTCCAATAGCGCTTTCATCTTCTCGCCCGCTTCTGCAGCAACGCTTTTTGTTTCAGCATGTGATGGCGCGCCACCGAATAGGCCTGCGCCATAATTTGTGACCATTGAAATTGCCGCCACACGCAAACCGATACGGCGCGCGAGAATCACTTCAGGAACGGTCGACATACCTACCAATGTGGCGCCAAGCATTTTCGACGCGCGGATTTCAGCAGGCGTTTCGAAGCTCGGACCGGGAAACCACTGATAGACACCCTCTCGCAGTATCACCTGCGCGGTCATCGCCGCTTGTTTTAATGCCTTACGCAAAGCGGGGTCATAGGCATCAACCATCGGCACGAAACGTGAGTCATCACTCACGCCAATCAGCGGATTAACACCGGACAGATTGATGTGATCAGTAATCAATGACAACGCACCCGGCGGAACATCCTCAAGCAACGAGCCTGCGGCATTGGTCAGAATTAAATTTTTAATCCCTAGCGCCACCATGGTTTCAATCGGTGTGCGCATGATAGCGGGGTCGCCATGTTCGTAATAATGCGCGCGGCCTTGCATAACAAAGACACGCGAATTGCCAATGGTACCGGCGACGACACGCGCTGAGTGGCCTGAAACTTGGCCTTTCGGAAAACCGGGAATCTGTGCGTAAGGAACAATCACCGGATTGTGAACAAGATCAGCAACCGGTCCTAAGCCAGTGCCGAGCACAAGACCATAATCGAAGGTCCCATCGACGCCCCATTCTTTGAGAGCCATCAACGCGGCTTGAACGGGATTTGTCATGCTAAATCTCTCGGGCCAAACGCATGCGGCAACAAGGCATCGATAGAATGAGTAATCGCCTCACCGGTTACGCCATCGCGCAGATGCACCCGCGTTGAGGTATCTGAAAATTCAAAGATGCGTTGGCGGCATGCCCCGCAGGGATAACAGGGATTAGTCTTCACGCCGACAATCGCGATCTCGACGATCTTTGTTTCGCCTTGCGCTACCATCGCCGCGATTGCACCAGCCTCTGCGCATGTGCCTGCGGGGTAGGCGGCGTTTTCTACATTGCACCCCGCAACGATGTATCCTGTAGAAGTGCGAATAGCTGCGCCCACGGAAAATTTCGAATAAGGCGCATAGGCCTTTGCAGCAGCTTTATCGGCCGCATCAAAAAGGGCTTTAAGCGAAGCGTCCATCAGCGTTCTTTCACATAAGGCAAGCCCGAGGCTTTGGGCGGAATGGCTTTACCGATAAAGCCCGCGAGCAAGATCACTGTCATGAGATAAGGAAGTGCTTGAATGGCTTGTACAGGAATTTGTCCGATGCCCGGTACACTCACGCCTTGCAAACGAATAGCCACGGCATCCAAGAGCCCAAAGAGAAAACATGTCCACATTGCCGGCCATGCGCGCCATTTCGCGAAAATCAAGGCGGCCAACGCGATGAAACCTTTGCCTGCGGTCATATTGGTGAGAAAGCCTGCCGCTTGGCCGAGCGACAGATAGGATCCAGCAAAGCCGCATAGCACGCCGGCAATGATTACAGCAGTGTAGCGCAAGCGCGTGACCGATACACCCGCCGTATCCACCGCTGCAGGATTTTCGCCCACCGCGCGTATGCGCAATCCGAACCGCGTGTGACGCAAAACAAATGCGCTCGCGACTGTTGCGGCTAACGCGCAATAAGCAAGAATAGAATGGCCTGATATCAAATGCGCATAGATCGGACCAATAAGTGGGATTTGATCAATCACTTCTGCGCCAGGCCAAGTTAAAGGAAGAAAGCGGGCATTGCCTTCAAGCGGTGTTGTGCGGCCGCCTTGCGCGTACCACGCATTGCCAACGAGGGCGGTGAGCCCCGCGGCGAGCATATTGATCGCAACGCCGGAAACAATTTGATTGCCGCGTTGGCTGATCGCTGCAAAACCATGGATCAATGCAAAGGTAACGGCGGCAATAATTCCCGCACCTAATCCAATAAATGCGCTATTGGTTGCGCCCGCTGCAGCGGCGGAGGCAAAAGCGGCAACTAGCATTTTGCCTTCAAGGCCAATATCGACAACGCCGGACTTTTCCGACCAAAGGCCCGCGAGACAGGCAAACACCAAAGGTATGCAAAGCCTTATGCTTGACTCGAGAATGGCAATGAGTGTGGCGTAGATGTCCATTGCGCTACGCTCCCTTTTTCAAAAGGCGAGCAAAGACGCCGGCAACGGGGCGGCGGATCAAGCCGTCAAGCGCACCCGCAAAAAGAATGACGAGACCGGAGATCGCAACAATCATATCCCGCGTGACACGCGGCATTTCAAAAGACAGTTCTGTGCCGCCTTGATAGAGCATGCCGAAAAGAATTGAGGCGAGAATAATGCCGACAGGGTGCGCACGACCCATCAAAGCGACCGCTATGCCAATAAAGCCATAACCTGAAGAAAATTCGAGTAGCAAACGGCCTTGCACACCCAAGATTTCATTGACCGCGAGCAAACCCGCTAACGCACCCGACATCGCCATTGTGATCATCGTGATGCGGCCGATGGAAATCCCCGCATAGGTCGCGGCTGTAGGACTATGTCCTACGGTACGGATCGCATAGCCAAGCCGCGTATGCCATACGAGAATCCACACAAAGACTGATGCGAGTAATGCAAGAATGAAAGACAGATTGAGTGGAGATTTCGGAATCGTCATGCCGAAAAACGCGAAGGCTTCATGGAGATAAGGTAAATGTGCTGACGCTTCAAATACGCGCGTTTCCGGCGACATGGATCCCGGTTTGCCGATCACATTCACGAGCAGATAGACAACCAAAGTAGCCGCTAAAAAGTTAAACATGATCGTGGTGATCACGACATGGCTACCGCGTTTCACTTGCAGATAGCCAGGAATAAACGCCCATAAAGCGCCCATCGCCATCGCTCCCATGATCGCAAGCGGCAGAACGATATACCAGGGAAGAAAATCCAATCTAAGACAAACGAGCGCCGCGCCCAACCCACCCATCGTCGCTTGACCTTCACCACCAATATTAAAAAGCCCTGCATGAAAAGCGATGGCGACAGCAAGGCCGGTGAAGATGAAATTCGTCGCGTAATAGAGTGTGTAACCAATCCCCTCGCCTGATCCCAACGCGCCCTTAATAAGCAGTACCGTAGCTTTGACAGGACTCTCACCGATACCGAGCACGACAAGACCAGCGATAAGAAATGCAACAATCACAGCGAGGATCGGCACGAGGCTCACATCAGCCCATTTGGGAAGTTCAATGGGCGCGCTCATCCCGCACGCTCCGTCACACCGGCCATGAGCAACCCCAGATCGCGGTCATTGGTTGTCTCAGGGGTCCGTTCACCGGTAATCACACCGCCACACATAACAATGATACGATCAGACAGGCTCATAATTTCATCAAGCTCGACAGAAACGAGAAGAATAGCAACACCCGCATCGCGCAAGGCAATCAGTCTTTTATGGATAAATTCAATGGCACCGACATCCACGCCGCGCGTGGGTTGGCCCACAATCAAAACTTTGGGGTGATGTTCAATTTCGCGCGCGAGAACAATTTTTTGCTGATTGCCGCCGGAAAATTTCGCCGTCTTTAGCGAGGCATCACGCGGCCGGATATCATAGAGGTCCATTTCTTTTGTCGTATGCGCTTCAATCGCTGACGATGAAAGCAAAGGCCCTGTTCCAAATTCCGCATCCGTTTGGTAGCCTAAAATCATACTTTCAGCCGCGCTAAAGGCCGACACAAGACCCATGCGCTGGCGGTCTTCGGGAATATGCAGCAAGCCGTGTACGCGGCGTTCAGCGGGTGTGGGCGCAACAAGACTGAGATCTTCGCCCTCTAACAAAATGCGCCCAAGCGTTGGCGTGATGATTCCGGCAAGCGCTTCCAAAAGTTCTTTCTGGCCATTGCCCGCAACACCGGCGAGGCCCAAAATCTCGCCTGCGCGAATATCAAAGGACACATCCTTAACACGCAACGAGGCGTGAGAGTCTTTGATAACGAGATGATCAACACTCAGCCGCACAGGGCCTAATTTTGCAGGGCCTTTGGAGACATCCAGCAATACATGACGACCCACCATCTGATCAGCTAATTGCGCGGGAGAAGTTTGCGCGGTTTCTAATGTCGCCACCATCTCGCCACGACGCATCACAGAGACATGATCGGTAACCGCCATGATCTCATGAAGCTTATGCGTGATCAGGATCACCGTTTTCCCTTGTGAGGCCAGCGTGCGGAGCAACGCAAAAAGCTGCTCGGCCTCATCAGGCGTAAGCACCGCCGTTGGTTCATCAAGTATCAGAATGTCTGCACCGCGCACTAATGCTTTTAAAATCTCAACACGTTGTTGCAGGCCCACAGGCAATTCACCCACAATCGCGTCGGGATCAATATCCAAGCCATAATCATGCCCAAGTTTCGCAAGGGCCGCGCGAATATGCTGCTCGCCTTTGCTCAGTAATGCGCCGCCTTCCGCCCCCAACATCACATTGTCGATCACGCTTAAGGGATCAACCAACATGAAATGCTGATGCACCATGCCGATGCCAACCGCGATGGCCTCTTTGGGCGATCTTATTCGAACTTCATTGCCATGAATGTGAATCGTGCCGCGGTCAGCTTCGTAAAAGCCATAAAGAATCGACATCAGGGTCGATTTACCGGCACCGTTTTCGCCGACGATTCCATGCACAGAACCGCTCGCAACGGTGAGGTTCACGTTACTATTGGCGCGAACCTCACCAAAGCGTTTATCAATGCCCGTTAAGGCAATGGCGGGCACTTGTCCCGCCACTGTTGTATTTAGTCGGGGCACTTGCTGTCTGACATATAGTCGTGAACGACGATCTTGCCTGATGCGATGTCAGCTGTTGCGGCATCAACGGCTGATTTCATGTCAGCCGTGATCAAAGCCTTATTGTTGTCATCCAACGCCCAGCCTACGCCATTTTCTTTGAGGCCGAGAACCGTGATTCCGGCTTTCCATGTGCCGTCTTTAGCAGCTTGGAAGGATGCAATTGTGGCATTGTCCACGCGCTTCAACATTGAAGTCAAAACTTTGCCAGGATGCATGCCGTTCTGGTTTGAATCGACACCGATACCGAGCTTGCCCGCATCCGCTGCAGCGCGCAGAACGCCCACACCCGTACCGCCAGCAGCATGATAGACAACATCAGCACCGCGATCGATTTGGGATTTCGCAAGTTCTGCACCCTTCACAGGGTCATTCCATGCTGCACCTGTTGTGCCTGTCATATTCTGCAACACTTCAGCCTTTGCATTGGCATATTTTGCGCCCTGCACATAACCGCAGGCAAAACGACGAATGAGTGGGATATCCATACCGCCGACGAAGCCAACCTTACCGGACTTTGACGCTTTCGCGGCTAAGAGACCAACAAGGAAGGAGCCTTCCTGTTCTTTAAACACAACCGATTGAACATTCGGTGCGTCAACAACCATGTCGATGATTGTGAATTTTGTATCGGGAAATTCTTTAGCGACTTTTTCAACCGCAGAAGCTTGGCTAAATCCCACGGCAAGAATGGGTGAAAAACCATCCTTCGCGAAACGACGAAGCGCTTGCTCGCGCTGGGCGTCATTTTGAATTTCGAAATCACGGAACTCAACGCCCGATGATTTCTGGAACGCTTCGGCGCCGTGGAAGACACCTTCATTGAAGGATTTGTCGAATTTGCCACCAAGATCATAGACAATCGCGGGCTTAATGGTGTCGGCATGAGCCGCGAGCGTCAAACCCGCCGTCATCATCGCGCCGAGAATAAATGAGCGCATAGAATTCTCCCCTCTTTATTGATCGTGCAACCCGATGGGGTTGCCTTGGTGCTAGCTTGGCATGGCAACCGGGGGGCGTGAAGCTGAATTTTTCGGCGGTGATCAGCAAGATGTGGATGGACGCGCTCTAGGCGGGACGGTGCGCCTGTCCTATCCTTGGGACAGTCAAAAGAAAGAATTATGAGGGCGCAATGAGCCTCGTGCAGCTAAAAGAGATCAAATTGCCGGACTTTGGTGTACCGGATCAGATTCCGGCTATCAAAGACAGTGTCTACCACACGCGCCTTGAGCAACTGCGGACGCGAATGACGCAAACGGGTTTGGACGCTTTGATTGTCTATGCCGATCGCGAGCACACGGCCAATTTCACCTTTCTCACCGGCTTTGATCCCCGCTTTGAGGAAGCAATCCTTATCCTTGTTAAAGGTCGCGATCCTCTGCTTGTAACTGGTCCGGAAAATCTCGG
>RFXE01000099.1 GCA_009921785.1 Alphaproteobacteria bacterium | reverse complement strand
CGAGCGTGAGTGGACGGAGCATTTTCACGCGCACCGGATGAACAAAGGTGAAATTTGAAGCTTGCGCCAGAGCGAGCACAATGACGCCAATTGTTGTGGCAAGCGCAGGCGGTTGAAACACAAGGATGTGGAACACAACGAGGTTCCAAACTGCAGGAAAGCCTCGAAACCAATAATCATCCGTCTTCATCGTATTCGAGGCAAAATATAACGCAGCTGACAAGACGATGATCGCGCCTTGAAGTGCCAGGAGCCAATGCGGATAAAGACCGCTCATCAATAGAATAACGGCAGGAACAAAAACATAAGTAACATAATCGACCACAAGATCGAGAACATCACCTGAGAGTTGCGGGGCATATTTTTGGACAGCCCATGCGCGGGCGAATGTGCCGTCAATGCCATCAACCAAAAGCGCTAAACCCAGCCATGCAAACGCCAAGCCCATTTTCTGTTCGATGGCAGCTGTGAGAGCAAGAAACGCAATGGTCGCACCCGATGCCGTAAAGACATGAACGGCAAAGGCGCGATAGCGATGGGTTGCCTTACCCTTAGGGTGCGACATTTCGTCAGACGAACCCGAGCCTACCTCTGCCATCTCAGCTCTCTCCCTTTGTGCCGCAGATTTAGCCATGCAAGATATAATTTAATTCTGCCCCGACAGTCGCATGGGCGCGGAAATCTTGTAAACTGATTCTCGGCTCTGCAGTGTTTGAGGCTCTAATACCCTCGAACATTAGCCCCCTTCAGGAATAGAAATTATGTCCGAGCGCGTTGATTGCCTTGTAGTTGGTACTGGTCCCGTCGGGATGGTGGCAGCGTGCGCTCTCGCGCAGAAAGGCCTGACCGTTGGCCTCGCCGGACCCGAGGCCGTTCCAGAGCGCGACGGCCGCACAGTTGCCATTCTCGACAGTGGCGTGAAACTCCTTGAAAACCTCGGTCTATGGGGCGATGCACGAGACGTGTCGGCGCCTCTTATTGAGATGCGGATCATCGATGATACGGGGAGTCTCTTCCGCGCGCCGCCCGTTACTTTTCGTGCATCCGAACTCGGGCTTGATGCGTTCGGCCAAAATATCGAATTGACTGACCTTGTCGCGCAACTTGCACGTGTCTTGAAAAGTCAAACCCATCTCAAACAATGGCCAGAAGCGGTAATCGGATTTAATCGCCTGAGTGATGGCGTCATCGAAGCAGAACTTACCTCCGGAACAATTATTGAGTGCGGCATGTTGATCGGCGCCGATGGACGAAACTCGAAAGTGCGTGAGTTTGCAGGTATCCAATCGAAGGATTGGCACTACCCGCAAACGGCCCTCACCGCAATTTTCTCGCATGATCGCGATCATGATGATCGCTCAACTGAATTTCATACGCGTTCAGGTCCCTTCACACTCGTGCCGCTTAAGGGAAAACGTTCAAGTCTCGTTTGGATGATGGCTCCGAAAGAGGCTGAGCGACTGGCCAAACGATCACATGAAGACTTCGCCCGCGTCGTTGAAAAGCAAGCCCATTCAATTCTCGGTAAAATGAAACTCGAAACAAAAATCGGACTCGTACCTATGTCAGGGCTCTCAACTGATCATTATGCAAAAGATCAGATCGCCGTGATCGGAGAAGCCGCGCATGTGTTTCCGCCGATTGGCGCGCAAGGTCTCAATCTCGGCTTGCGCGATATCGACTCTCTATTGAAGTCAATCAATAAGGATAGGGATAAAAATGCGCTTCAACGTTTTGACAGCGATCGTCGTCGCGATGTGAAAACCCGCACAATGGCGGTTGATCTTTTAAACCGTTCATTACTTGCTGATTATGTGCCAATTGATTTTGCGCGCGGTGCCGGTCTTATGGCGATTGCGTCATTAAAACCCTTACGCCAATTCGTCATGCGACGAGGTGCGGGATTTTAGCGGTAAAAATTAGTGCCAACCCCACGGGAATTGTGCGGGTATGATGTTTTCACTAATCAGATAAAGAAGACCCGTTACGGTAAAAACCGAGAGCGCCGTGCCGACGAGAATAGCGCCGGACGCGCGCTCTACATAAACCTTATATTGATTGGCGATTACGAATACATTCAATGCCGGCGGCAATGACGCCATAAGAACGGCCGTTAAAATCCATTCCCGATCAAAATCGCCAACCGACGAAACAATGATCCAAGCGGCAAGCGGATGAAGGATCAATTTAATAAAAAGAAGAAAAGGCATCTCCTTCGGCACACCATCGAAGGGCCTCAAAGCGACCGTGACACCCATTGCAAAAAGCGCGCATGGCGCAGCGGCATTCTTTAAAAACGTGAGCATCGTATCAATTGCTTGCGGAGGCTCGAAACCGATACTTGCTGCAAATACTGCAGCCGCTGATGCGATGTTAAAAGGATGAGTTACAACACGCTTAAGGACAAACAGCGCCGTCTCGCTCCATTTCGGAGATTGCCCGGAGCCAAGCGCCATCAACATCGGTACAGCCGAAAAATGCAGCGCATTGTCGAACACAAAGATAAGCGCTGTAGGAACGACAGCATGAGGGCCGAGTGCCGCGATTGTTAGCCCTGGCCCCATATAACCAATATTGGCATAGGCTCCCGCAACTGATTGCACAGCTGACGCACGAATATCACCGCCGGTTGAAATCATACCGACGAGAAAGGACAGAGCGAACATCAGGGCCGTTGTGGCTGTTGTCGCAATAACAAAAGGCCAATTTGAGAGTTGCTCAAATGGCGCGGCCGATATGAGTTTGAAAAACAACCCCGGCAACGCGACATAAACGATGAAAAAATTCATCCATTGAAGGCCGGCCTCCGGATAGCGGAGCTTTTTCCCGCATATAAATCCCAAAAGGATCAATCCGAAAAACGGCAAAGCGAGGGAGAGAACCTGAAGCAAGGCGAAGGTCCGAGTTCAAAAGGCCAAGGCGGACCGCGACATGTCATAAGGTGCAGGCCATGGTCAACCTGTCGCGCTGCATGCCAGACCGGCGAAAATGCGAAAATTTGTCCCGATTGACACTTTTATGCCTGCGGGCGTATCCAATCCGTATGGAAAAGCGCAAGGCAAGATATGCCATCGGCGAAGTGGTCAAGCATCGGATCTACCCCTTCCGGGGGGTGATATTCGATGTCGATCCGTCATTTTCTAACACGGAAGAATGGTACAATTCTATCCCTGAGGAAATTCGCCCCTCGCGCGATCAGCCCTTCTATCATCTCTTCGCTGAAAATGCGGAGACGGAATATATTGCCTATGTGTCGGAGCAAAATCTGTTGCCCGATACGTCACGCGAACCCATTCGCCATCCACAAATTCGCGACATGTTCGATGTTAGTGATGACGGGCGTTATAAAGCAAAAGCGCGCAACCTGAATTGATCGCTCGCTTTTGTTTTTTTATAAACTTTTAATGCGTTATTTTATTGAGCAGGTGCCTGCTGCTGTTGGCCCTGTGCAGGGGCTTGCTGACCCATTTTCTTGCGCATCTCTTCCGCCTGACGTTGCATTTCGTCCTGCATTTTTTTCTGTTCAGCGGCGAGAACCGCTGGATCAATCGGCGGACCATCAAACACTTTGCCGAAGTTAAGAAGTGGAACCTGGAACACCACTTCGCGCCCAAATTGATTTTGAACACTCACCATAACCGCCTGACCTTTTTTGAAAGCGGCAATCACGTCGTCCTTAACAGGAACTTCGGCGAAGCATCCATTCGGGAAGCAAATGGCATATTTGCCCGGTTGTGATGGACCCTGATCCACATTGAACCGCACACCCGGTGCCAACATAAAACCAAGCGGCAAGAGGAACCGAACGGTCTTTTGCGGCTCGCCTTGCACATCATAAACTGCAACCGCGAGAACTGGTTGATTTTGATCGGAGACGAAATCACGGGTCGTGTAGCAAACCTTCTTTTTCGCGGCCTGATCCTCGCCGCAAATCTTGATCCAATCCGCTTGTGTCGGCTCCGGTTGAACCTGAACCACGGCTGGCCCTTGAGGCGCCGGCTGAGCCGGTTGTGCTGCGGGAGCGGGTTGCGCGGGTTGAGCCGCTTGCGGATTCTTGGGTTGGCTCTGGGCGATGGCCTCTGGGGCCATTCCAAGCACCAAGGCACTTAGAGTGAGTGCCGCAAAAGCCAAATTTCGAGATAAACTCTTCATGAATTAGGTTCCGCATTAATGAAAAGGGACAAACCGGCCCTTCACGAGGGGGAGACTCACAAGCATGAGCCTGCACTGCGCCTGCTCTTACTAGCAACGATCTCTCGATGCCACGGAAAAATGGCTCTTTTTCCTCGGGCTGGCTCGAATCGACACATTTTGCGAGAAATTTAATAGCGTAAATTATGCTGAAAGGTCTTTGCCCATGCGGTTGTGCGTTGCTTATCTGATTACGGGCCTTTTGGGGGCTGTATCGAATGCCGTGGCTGCGCCTCAACATGGTTTGGCGATGCATGGCCAACCGGCTTTGCCGCCCACTTTTGAAAATCTGCCTTACGCAAAACCTGACGCGCCAAAAGGCGGCCGGATTATATATGGTGTTCTCGGCACATTCGATACGTTGAACCCCTATGCTGTTCGTGGCGTCGCGGCTCAGGGATTAACGCCGCCGCTGGGCCTCGTTGTCCAAAGCCTGATGATGCGCTCGGCTGATGAACCTTTCACGCTTTATGGCTCAATTGCCGAAAGCATTGATGTGCCGGATGATCGCTCATCCGTTACATTTCGCCTCAATCCACGAGCACGCTTCTCAGATGGTCATCCGATCACCTCCGAAGATGTTGCCTTCACATGGGGTTTGCTGAAAGAAAAAGGCAAACCGAATATGCGCGGCTCTTATGGCAAAGTGCAGAAGGTTGAGACGCCAGACGCTTTGACCATCCGCTTTGATTTGACAGGTGTTGGTGATCGCGAATTGCCTTTGATCTTGGGCCTTATGCCGGTTCTTGCGAAACATGCGACCGATGCCGAAAAATTTGAAGAAACAAGTTTAACGCCGCTTTTGGGATCTGGCCCTTATCTCGTTGCCGATGTCAAAGCCGGTGAAAGCATCACCTATAAACGCAACCCCGATTTTTGGGGTAAAGATCTGCCAATCAATCGCGGGCTCTATAATGTCGACGAATATAAATTCGATTATTACCGCGATGCGAATACACTCTTTGAAGCTTTCAAAGGCGGGCTTTATGATATCCGTTCGGAAGACAATCCAACCCGTTGGGTAACGGGTTATGATTTCCCACGCATGACGGAGCAAAAATCCGTTAAAGATCCGATTGAAGTGCGCACGCCGAAAGGCATGACCGCGCTTGCGATGAATACCAGAAAGCCGATTTTCTCTGACATCAAAACGCGAGAAGCGCTTTCCTATCTCTTCGATTTTGAATGGGTGAATAAATCCCTCTTCGAGGGTGTCTATAAACGGACATCGAGTTACTTCGAGGGTTCCGATCTCGCCTCAACGGGCCTTACTGCCTCCGAGCGCGAGAAGGCATTGCTCGCGCCCTATCCCGATGCTGTTCGCGCTGATATTCTTTCTGGAGCGTGGCGACCGCCCGTATCAGATGGAACGGGGCGTGATCGCAATAACGCTAAAAAGGCCTTTGAGCTTTTGAAATCTGCCGGATGGTCTCTCGATAAAGGGGTTCTTAAAAATCAACAGGGCGAAGCCTTTTCTTTTGAGGCTCTTGTTGTGACACGCGTGCAAGAACGCTTAGCGCTTAATTTTTCAGAGTCGCTTCAAAAGCTCGGAATTCAGATGAATGTGCGCTATGTCGATGATGTCCAATATTGGCGCCGTGTTGCGACATTTGATTTCGACATGATCCAATTTACATGGGGCTCTTCGCCCTCTCCCGGCAATGAACAGGCTAATCGTTGGGGTATGAAGTCAAAGGATCGCGAGGGATCTTTGAATTATCCCGGCGTCGCCTCACCCGCGGTTGACGCTGCCATTGACGCTCTGCTTGCCGCGCGCAGTCGTGAAGATTTTGTCGATGCCGTGCGTGCGCTTGATCGAATTTTGCTGTCAGGCTTCTATGTTGTCCCGCTCTTCAATGCGCCTGAACAATGGATCATTCGATCAACGGCGGTGAAGAGACCTGATAAAATACCCCTCTTTGGATTTGCGCCCGAAACGCTATGGCGTGTGGAGAATTAAGTGATGAGTGATCCCTCGCCTTTAACAATTGATATTGTTTCTGATGTTGTGTGTCCGTGGTGCTATCTCGGCAAGGCCAATCTGGAAAAGGCACTCGCTGCGTATAAAGAGCCCGTCATAGTGCGGTGGCATCCCTTTCAACTTGATCCGACGATCCCGTCCGAAGGGCTTGATCGAAAAGCCTATATGGCTAAGAAATTTCCCGACCCGTCTTATCTTAAAAATGCACATGAGCGTTTGCAATCACTTGGGGATGCGATCGGATTGAAATTTGATTTCGAGGCCATTGCTAAGTCACCCAACACGCTTGATGCGCATCGTTTGATCCAATGGGCGGAAGACCCCGATCAACAAGACAAGATCGTCACAGCCCTCTTCAAAGCCTATTTCGAGCAAGGGCGCGATATTGGCGACAAGACCCTTCTCATGGAGATCGCCGTGGAGAATGGTTTTGAGCGAGAGGAAATTGAAGAGAAGCTTTCAGGTACAGATGACATGGATTCTGTGAAAGCCGAGATCGAGGAAGCACAACGCATCGGCGTAACGGGCGTTCCCTTTTTTATATTTAATCGCAAACTTGCAGCATCGGGAGCACAACCTCCCGAGCAGCTTCTTGCAGCCATGCGACAGGCGCAAGCTTAATCATGGAAACTCAAACGCTTCATGACCGCCGCCTCAAAGCGGCGCTTTCGATTTGTGCCGCGATGATCATCGCCGTGTCT
>RFXE01000098.1 GCA_009921785.1 Alphaproteobacteria bacterium | reverse complement strand
CGAGTGTTTGCGCAACAGCTTCAATCTTTTTGTCGCGCTCGACTTTCGAAAGGCCTGCAACCTTGAGCGCATAGCCAATATTTTCAGCTACCGTCATGTGCGGATAGAGCGCGTAATTCTGAAACACCATCGCACAGCCACGTTCACGCGGCTCAAGGTCATTTACGATTCTGTTATTGATAAAAATCGAACCGCCCGACACAGCCTCAAGGCCCGCGACCATCCGCAGCAAGGTGGATTTACCACAACCTGACGGACCAAGTATAACAACGAATTCCCCCGGTTCGACCGAAAGATCAACAGATTTCACAACATGGCTTGCGCCAAATTTCTTGTCGATCTTTTGAAGTTCAAGCGATGCCATGGGTATTCCCTTTATTTCTCGGTCGCAATCAGACCGCGTACAAAATGGCGCTGCATAAACGCGACAAAAATGAGCGGTGGCAACATGATGATCAAACAGCCTGCCATCGCGACATTCCAATCTGGTGTACCCCCACCATTAGTCGAAACTGTCGGAGCTAGTAATTTCAATTCAACAACAGCCGTTGTACCGAAACCCGCGCGATCGGGCGTCGCAAGCAGCGGCCACAGATATTGGTTCCACGCATAGAGAAACATGATGGTGAATAAAGCGGCCATGTTGGCGCGCGAAAGCGGTATTAAAAATTCAGCAAGGAAGCGAAGGGGTCCTGCACCATCCATGCGCGCCGCTTCAAGAAGTTCATCAGGAACGGTAAGAAAAAATTGACGATACAGAAAAGTTCCCGTCGCCGTCGCAATCAAAGGCAAGATCAGTCCAGTATAGGAATTCAATAAATTCCATTCGAGCGCAATTTGGATTCCAGATAGCGCATGTATAAGATCGGTCACACCCGCGGCATCAAGAATAGATTGAAAGGGCCAAAGCGCATTTGCGGCCACAGCATAGGTCGGCACAATTCGCACTTCGAGCGGTAACATCAAGGTGATAAAGATCAACCAAAATACAAGCATGCGGCCCGGAAAACGAAAATAGACGAGACCAAAAGCAGTAAGCGCAGACATCACGACTTTGCCGGTGGCGACACCCAAAGACATGATCAAACTATTGAACAACCGCCCGCCCAAATGGCCACGCGCCCAAGCCGCTTGCAAATTTTCAAAAAAATGCGTTCCGGGAATGAGATGTAACTCTGGAATATTAATCTCACGCACAGTCAGCGTCGATCCAACAAACACAAGCCATAAAGGCAAGAAAACCATGAAGACGCCGACAACCATCACCGCATAAGTGAGGAAATTCAGAAGGGGCGTTCGCTCAATCATGGATCAACCTCAGCTGTAATGAACGCGCCGCTCGATATAACGGAACTGGAAAAAGGTCAGAACCATCATGATCAGCATTAATACGATTGATTGCGCCGCAGCACCGGAATAATCGAGCCCCCGGAATCCATCGAAGTAAATTTTATAGACAAGCAATTCGGTCGCCTTCGCTGGGCCACCATCGGTCATCACATCAACGATGCCGAAGGAATCCTGGAAACTATCGGTTATGCTGATCACCAGCATGAAAAAGAAAGTCGGCGTAATGAGAGGCAGTTGAATATCCCGCACGCGACGTAAAACGCCTGCGCCATCCAAGGCTGCCGCTTCAATAACGGAGCGCGGAATAGCCTGCAATGCGGCAAGGAAAAAGATAAAACAATAGGCCGCGTATTTCCAAGAATAGCAGATAATGATCATCGTCATCGCGTGATAGCCATTTTGCGCCGGGTTCCAGAATTCTGGATAGGCTTTTACGATCATCGAAAAGATCCCGGCTTCAGGCGCAAAGATGAACCGAAACGCTAAAGCAGCTGCCGGTGCGACAACAGCATAGGGCCACACAAAAACAGTTCGAAACATCTGATAACCCTTAAGGCTTCGATCACACGCGATAGCCAGCAAAAGGCCTATAGACATCGATAATGTCGCGGTTGCGCTTGCAAAAATCAAACTACGGAAAATCGAGCCCCAATAGGCGCGATCAGCAAAGACTTGGCGAAAATTATCAAAACCAACCCATTCATTCCCACCGCCCCAGGGCCGCTCAAGTGTGAACGCCCAATAGAGAGCAGCGCCCGTAGGCCAATAGAAAAATGTAAATACGAGCAACACCTGCGGCAAGATGAACATCACGCCGACAGACATTTTCGAAAATGTTGCACGCTTTTCCATGAAAAAAACTGTCCGTCTAAACGAAAAAAGTGGGTGCGCTTTCACGCACCCACAAGTCTCAGAGGGAAATCAAGGAAGCATTTTGCCAGCGTAGGTCTTTTCGAACTTTCTCAAGACCGCGTTTGAGCGCTCTACTGCACTGTTAATGCCATCTTCAACCGACGCCTTGTTGGCGAAGATGTCCGTCAGAGCATCGCGCATTTCTTTGCGGATTTGAACAAATCCACCAAGACGAATGCCGCGAGTCAATTCGGTTACAGGCGAAGCGTTGAGAGACGCGATTGCGAGTTCACGACCCTTATAAGGCGCTTTGTCATAAAAGCCCTGTGCCTTCATATAGTCGAAGCCCGATTTGGTAACCGGAATATAGCCGGTGCGGGTTGACCAGAACAAAGCCGATTCAGGCTTTGCGATGAAGTTAAAGAACGCAGCGGCGCCCTTATATTCTTCAGCCGTTTTACCCTGAAGTGTCCATAAGGATGCCCCACCAACGAGCGAGTTCTTGCGCTCAACGCCCGCAAGTGTTGGCAACATGGCAACGTCCCATTTCATATCGGGCTTTTGAGTCTTGCCGACCGTGCCGTGATCCGCGATGGAAGACAGCATAACCTGGCAATCGGCATTAGAGAAAGCCTGCACGATGGTTGCGCCCGTGTCGGGTGTCTTGATCTTTACAAGACCATCGTCATAGGCCTTTTTCAGCGACTTAATGATGTCAACAAACTTCGTCTTATTGACAATGAATTCTGCATCTAGACCTTGATAACCGTTGCCTTTTGTAGCGATTGGCAGGTTATTGATCGCAGACGACTGTTCCATAATTGGCCAAGTATCGTAGTTCCAAGCCATCGGGCATTCGTAGCCAGCTGATTTGAGGGCCTTCAAAGAGTCAAATACTTCGTCCCATGTCTTTGGCGCTTCGGTCTTGCCGATTTTGCCAAACGCGTCTTTGTTCCAGTAGAACATAGCCGTGGACGAGTTGAACGGGAAGGAATTTAGAACACCTTTCGAGTCGGCATAATAATTCGAGATCGCCGGGATATAATCATCCCAATTGATCTTGTAGCCGTTGTCTTCCATCAACTTGCGTGCAGGGACATAGGCTTCTGACAAGAGAAGATCCAACGTACCGGCATCAAAAATTTGCACAATGGTCGGATTCTTTTTCGCGCGATAAGCGGCAATCGCATTTTGCAAGGCATTGTCATATGAACCTTGCGATGTGCAGACGATTTCATAATCCTTCTGCGATTCGTTGAAACGCTTGCACACTTCGCCGACCGCGTCGCCGAGATCGCCCGTGAGGCCATGCCACATTTCAAATTTTACTGCATCGGCGTGAGCTGCCGAAAAGCCGGAAAGCAGGATTGTCCCTGCTGCCAGTGCGGTCCTAAGCGGACGCTATGACATTTCATCAAAGATTGGATGTCGGTTTGATGACTGTGGATGACTTCGGACATCGCCGTTTGCCTCAATAGTGTCATCGCTGCGTCAAAATTGCCCCCTATCCGCCAGGAGAGTAGGAACCTTCGATATGACGCGCGTTCAGTATGTAGTTGATGACGTAACTGCGGTGTTTGAACCGCTATCCCTGCCTGCGATAAATATTGCTTTAGGCGGAGAAGCGACGCGTGAGAGGCATGATTTAGCCCTAGCTGAGATTCCAGCCTTTCAGGCTCTCGAATATCAGCCACCAGGACGCCATCCCGCTTATCGCGAGCAAAAAGCAGCACGCTTATCAGTGTTCTCGTGGAATGCAGAGCGGTTGAAATATGCGCGACCCTCTCAAGCCCTTCTAGGATCCGTTCTCCCTGACATTGCTCTCCTTACAGAAGTTGACATCGGCATGGCACGGTCCGGCAACAGACACACTGTGCGCGATCTGGCGAAGCATTTTGATCTCGGCTATGTTTACGCGCTTGAATTTGCCGAACTGGGTCTGGGCGATGAGCGCGAGTCTGAATGGCATCGCGGCCAGCGAAATGAATTCGGCTACCACGGCAATGCGATTCTTAGCCGCCTTCCGCTGACGAATATGTTCGCGGTGCGCCTAGACGAAGGCGCGCATTGGTTTGTCGGCTTTGATGATCACGATCAGAGACGAATTGGATTTCGTAATGCGGTGGGCGCGCGCACGGTGATTGATGATCAGCCGCTCTGGTGCGTATCCGCACATTTTGAAAATCGGGCAACGCCTGATATTCGGGCGGCACAAGCCCGCCGTCTTGTTGAGGTGCTCAATGAGCGTGCAGGGTCTGAACCTGTCGTGATTGGTGGCGATTTCAACACCTCGGCTCTCCCGAAGGGTCAAAAGGCACTTGAAGACATATTCGAAGATCCAAGCGCGCTTGAACCGATGTTTGGTGTTTTACGCGATGCCGGTTTTTCATGGTCGAGCGCCAATACGAAAGAACCCAGCTGTCGAACGAGACCGGACGGAACGCCTGAGCCGCCCTTCACGAAAATCGATTGGTTTTTCACACGCGGCCTTGCAGCCTCCGATGCCGCCACCCTGCCCGCTATCGACTCCGAAGGCCACGCGATCTCCGATCACGAAGCGTTACGCGTTACTCTCACAATCGAACCCCAAAAGGATCAATAATCATGTCTGATGCAAAACATATTAAACCAGTTGTTGGTGCGGCTCTCACAATTGATAGTCTCAAAACATATCGTAATTGGATATTCGAAAAGAATCGCGATCTCGAACTGCAAGACTTTTGCTTTGCTGAAGTATTGAGTGGTGATTGGTCCGGCTTGGTCTCCGAATATAAAAAGGCGCTGGACGGCTATACGGGTCGCATGGGGATTCATGGCCCCTTTTGGGGGCTGGATATTGCTAATGAAGATCCCGATATTCGAGCTGTTGTCGAAAAGCGCATGATGCAAGGCCTCGATGTCGTCGAAGCCCTTGGCGGCTCGCATATGGTAATCCACTCACCCTTAACAACATGGGATCATAATAATCTCGCTTACAACCCTGGTAGCCGTGAGAAGCTGATTGATCGAACCCATAAAACATTGTCGCGCGTTGTTTCGCGCGCAGAACAATTCGGCTGTGTTCTCGTTATTGAAAATATCGAAGATCTTGACCCGAGCTTCCGTTCCGACTTGTCAGATTCTTTCAAGAGCGACGCCGTAGCTGTGTCCATCGATACGGGTCACGCCAATTATGCTCATGGTTCAAATGGGGGCCCGGCTGTTGATTACTACATCCATGCTGCTGGCGAAAGATTAGCGCATATTCACCTTCAAGATACAGATGGCTATGCTGATCGGCACTGGGCCCCGGGCGAGGGAAATATCGCCTGGCACGAAGTGTTCCGCGCGATTTCGCTTTATCAGTCTCATCCACGCCTCATTCTTGAATTGCGCGACCACAACAAGATAAAGGCGGGCGCAGATTATCTGATGGCGCGCGGGTTGGTGGAATAACAAATCTTAGTTGGCCTGTTTTCATCCAAAATAATTTGCACGGGGATAGTGGACAATAAATCGCTATCCCTGTTCGCATTTCGCGTGTCCCATCATTATAAAATGAAATCCAACCGCTTAAATTGATCAAGTTTTTTTGTACGCTAATTTTTCAAAGAGCTGTTTTCTTCTATCTTTCAATTTCCTTATTATACTCAGCTCATGTCTTGAATGAGAAGAAGATGCTTTCAATTTATTAATCGATTGGCTTAGATCATTCACTTGGCCGAGCATTTGACGATGAAGATCGAGCCGCTTCAATTTTTTGACTGAAGGGCGTCCCGTTAGAGAATTGAGAAATAATAATTGATTATTTTCACATATGAGCGCGGTTCTATATTTATGAATCGATTTTATTTTTCTGGCATTCCAATTTTTTGGTCTTTTCCTTTCTGTTCTTTTGATTTGCCTTTCGATCTGACTTAATATCTGCTTCTTATCTTCACCTGGTGTTGGCAAGGCATTAAATATTAAACTAATCTTTTCGATCTGCTTCTGCGCCTTTTTCAATTTATTGAATTCAGCATCTGTTAGAGTAATTTTTTCTTTGCTATCACGAGCAAATGTAAACTGCCCTAAAACTTGCAAATGAACATGTCGATTTCTTATTTTGGAAAGTCTTTTACTCGTCTTTGATATCTTTATGGAAATGACCTTTGTATCCTTGGCAATTGAGGGAGGCGCCAATATCAATAAGGCTTTCACAAATTTAATTGATTTTCTAATCGCATGGATCGTTTCGCTTGATGGTCCGCCAAAATAGTCTTGCGTCTTCGAAATATAATCTAACTCTCTTTCAATCGCTTCACGCCAAGACGTCCAATTAACTTTACCAGCATCTTTGAGACGTTTTAGACTATCATTACCAATCATTTCTTCTGCCTCGAAATCGTCCTCGGACTCACGGTATGTTGATCGGGACTATGTTATTCTTCCATTTTGAGCGGGAACCTATCAAGGCCAGTATTCCGTGCAATGGGGGCGGCCCCTATGGTTAAGATGGCGCCACGTCCTTGTTTCGGGGTTGTGAAAGTACAATACAAGAGGATTATCGATCATTTCTTGAGGCCTAAAGAGTTTTAGGCCTCGACACACTACCCCGTCTGACCCGCTGATTTTTTCTTATAGGGCAAGCATTTTTGACCATTCCAAGCTTCTTTAGGTTGGAGCACGTAAGAATTATCACGGACCGCTCGGCGGCTTTTTTTC
>RFXE01000097.1 GCA_009921785.1 Alphaproteobacteria bacterium | reverse complement strand
AATGGTCGGAGTGAGAGGATTCGAACCCAAAACCTTTGTGATCGCGTTCTGGGCAATGCCCAACCACGCGATCAAATGATGTCGTGGGTTCGGAGTTAAGCTGCGGCACCGCTCTAGATATTTAATGGTCGGAGTGAGAGGATTCGAACCTCCGACCCCTAGTCCCCCAGACTAGTGCGCTAACCGGGCTGCGCTACACTCCGACTGGGGTTTCCTATATTGGGTGTCAATTCTGATGGCAACCCAAGGTCCGCAGTCGAGCTTGAGATATGAGGGCATTTCGGCTGCTCTTCGCGCCGCGCTTAGACGGTCAAGCCCTTTAATGCGTTGACGATAGCCCCAGCTTACTCGCCGCGTGGGGGGCGATTGTCGCCCGAGACGATGCGTGCTGTGGAAATGAGTTGCCCACATTCTTCAAGCTCGGCCAGCACCGCTTGTAATTTCTGCGCGGCCTGACTGGAGACCGACACACCGCGCCATGCTGAGGGCAGCATCCGCGCAAGCGCTTGCGACGAAGACGTATCGGCATCCTCTTCAACCACTTCGCCGAAGAGCCCGAGTTGTGCCTTGTTCCGCTTCGCCGTGCGTGCGGGCGCACGCGGGCGGGGCGCAATCAGTGCGGCGAGATCTTCGGCTGACCCAGGCCGTGGGTCACCGGCAGGTTCCGCCTCAATTTTTGTTTTCAAAGGAGATGCAAAAACGACCTGCTCGACGGCCGCCTCTTGGGCCGACGCTTTTGTCGGGATCTTGCCCGTCCGGCCGATGGCCTGAACATATTTCGGTCCCTCTTCCTTCAGGATGCGTTGCACCCCGCGGATCGTATAACCGGTGCCGTGCAAGAGGTGCTTGATGCCCCGCACGAGATCAATATCGTCAGGCTTATAGAAACGCCGTCCGCCGCCGCGTTTTAACGGCTTCACTTGGGTAAAGCGTGACTCCCAGAAACGGAGCACATGTTGCGGAAGATCGAGATCAGTCGCGACCTCGCTAATCGTCCTATAGGCGTCAGGAGCTTTATCCAAAACCGCGCCCTCCCTCGAAAATCATGGTGAGGAGCCTAGCGTGATCAATCCGAGTCGGGAACCTCTTCGCCGTTCACGCGGGCTTTCATGATGTTTGATGGCTTGAAAACCATCACCCGACGCGGCTCGATAGGCACTTCGACACCCGTTTTCGGGTTACGGCCAATGCGCTGCCCTTTGTCACGGACGAGGAATGAACCGAAAGAGGAGAGTTTCACGCTGTCGCCTCGTGCGAGCGAGGCTGAAATTTCCTCAAGGACCAATTCAACGAGCGCAGAGGACTCGCTCCGCGACAGACCGATCCGTTGATAAACGGCTTCGCTCAATTCTGCGCGTGTCACTGTTCGTTGCGCCATACAAACTCCTCTTACGCCCGCAAACCCTATTGCGGGCGAAACAGCGCGTCAATGCTCTATTTACCAAGATTTATCAAGCGCTTCCCTACCATCGGATTAGCGCCGACCCCCATGTGAAGCCGCCGCCCATTGCCTCGATCAGGACGAGATCACCCTGTTTGATCCGCCCATCATGGCGCGCCACCGACAGCGCGAGGGGAATGGAGGCCGCTGATGTATTGCCGTGGACATCCACAGTAACGACCACACGCGAGGGATCGATGCCTAGTTTTTTGGCAGTCGCATCAATGATCCGGCGATTGGCCTGATGGGGCACAAACCATTGCACATCAGAGGCGGCGATCCCCGCCCGATGCAGCGATTCATCGACCGTCTCGGCAAGATTGATCACGGCGTGGCGGAAGACTTCCTTGCCTTCCATGCGCAGATGACCTGTCGTCATTGTGGTTGACGGACCACCATCGACATAGAGCTTGTCGAGATGGCGTCCATCGGAGCGCAGATGCGTGCAGAGCACGCCGCGATCCGCATTCGTGCCCGCGCCCTTTTGAGCGTCGAGAATAACGGCACCCGCACCATCGCCAAACAACACGCAGGTCGTGCGATCAGTCCAATCAAGAATGCGCGAGAAGGTTTCAGCGCCGATCACTAAAGCGCGTTGCGCCGAACCTGATTTCAAAAAATTATCAGCGGTCGTAAGTGCATAGACGAAACCCGAACACACCGCATGAATATCAAAGGCCGCACCGCCTGTGATGCCGAGAGCGGCCTGCACCTGCGTCGCGGTTGACGGAAATGTATGATCGGGCGTTGCCGTGGCGAGGATGATGAGATCAATCGAGCTTGCATCAATCGTCGCATCAGCAAGCGCACGCTTTGCCGCTTCAATCGCAAGCATCGAGGTTGTTTCACCCTCACCAGCGATATGACGTTGGCGAATACCCGTGCGTTCGACAATCCATTCGTCATTTGTCTCAACCAATGACTCGAGATCCGCATTGGTCATACATTTTTTCGGAAGATAATGGCCTGTGCCAAGAACAACAGAACGCATGGTCACGATGCTGCTCCTTGGTCGGTCGCCACGCTTGCGGCCTGCTTATGATCGGCGGCCTCAAGACTTGCAAGTGACGCTTGCAAGGATGAACGAATGCGATCCTGCAATTGATATTTGACCATGTCATAACCAACATCGATGGCCGCCGCAAAACCAACACCATCGGTACCGCCGTGACTTTTAATCACAACGCCATCAAGCCCCAAAAATACACCACCATTCACTTTGCGAGGATCCAATCGATCTTTGAGAGCCGCAAAAGCAGAGCGCGCAAAAAGATATCCGATGCGGCTCATCAGGCTTGAGCCCATTGCTTGACGAAGATAAGTCGCGATCTGCTTGGCTGTGCCTTCAGCGGTCTTCAAGGCGATGTTGCCGGAGAATCCTTCGGTCACAACAACATCGACAGTGCCTTGGCCAATATCATCACCTTCAACAAATCCGTCATAACGGAATGAGGGAATGGGAAGTTCACGCATTACGCGGCCCGCCTCGCGAATTTCATCAAGGCCTTTCACATCTTCAGTGCCGACATTCAGCAAGCCGACCGTGGGCGTATCGAGATCAAAAAGGATGCTTGCCATCGCAGAGCCCATCAACGACATCGTCACAAGATGCCGTGAATCCGCACCAATCGTTGCGCCAACATCAAGAACAATCGACTCACCCCGAATGGTTGGCCAGATCGCGGCAATCGCCGGTCGGTCAACGCCTGCCATCGTGCGCAAACAAAAAGTCGCCATTGCCATCAACGCGCCGGTATTGCCCGCAGACACAGCCGCATCGGCCTCACCGTCTTTAACCGCTTGGATCGCTTGCCACATCGACGATTTGCCGCGACCACGGCGCAGAGCTTGACCGGGCTTCTCATCCATCGAGATGAAAATTTCTGAAGCACGGACTTCACTTACGGTTGCAAGACGAGGATGCTTTTCAAGTAAAAGGCGAATACGCTCGGGATCACCAAACAACAAGAAACTGATCTCAGGATGACGTTCAAGCGCCAAAGCCGCGCCAGGGATCACGGTTTCAGGCCCGTGATCGCCCCCCATAGCGTCAAGCGCAAGTTTTACTCGTGCCGCCGTCATCGCGCCTCAATCAATTCTGGACCTTAAGTGATCCTGGATTTCTTGCACCGAATCCCGTCCGGCTCGTTCAGATTTGATTTTGACATTAGCGGTCCCGCGCCCCCGGGCCAACCCCCTGGCTGATGTCTCTGCTTCACATAGGCCAGCGTTCTTCACGATTTTGGTTTAATTCCAGCGAGAGCGGAAAAGGGCGAAGGCGGCTTGTCATCATCATCTTCATGATAGTCAAACACGATGCCAGGCTTTTTCGGATAGGGATCAAGTGACAAAGCCGTGAACTCAGCAGCAAGTGCGCCGAGATCGATTTGACCATCTATGATTGGATCAAGAGCTTCAAGATCACTTTCGTCATCGCGCGGCGTTTCCGCGTTTTCATCAAAATCAACGGATACTGGTTCATGGAAATCCATGTCAAAGGCTTCAACCGACAAAACACATAGACGTGTGACCACACCGGAGACATCGCCCCGCACTTTTACCCGTGAGCCTTTGCGAATGAGTTTGAAAGACGCCGTTAGCTTAACAACAGCCGGAATGTCGAACAGCGCCGCTAAACCCTGACGTTCACTTTCTGTCGCTTCAAACGTAACAACAAGGCCATCAGGTTTAATCGTCGCCACATCGATGAGATGCGAAAGAGGTATTTTATTATCTATTGTTTTTTGTGATGATGGCATGAGATCACTCCTTGATCGCTTTGATCATCAAGGTCTGAGACACATTTTCCGATGTGAACGCGTCAAGCGCTAAACGATCGAGTGTCTCTGAAAACGCGTTGACATAATCAATCAATTTTTCAACGCAATCATCCGCAGGACGTTTTGACGCATAGATGTTGCGGACCAACACATCCTTCATCACCTGACGATCCTCAGACTGCAACGCATCGACATAGGCACCGGCGCGCCCGAGAAATGCGGCAGCCATTTGTTTGATACGCTTAGGCACGCCCATATCGCCCACCCCCATCTCACGCAGCATGCCATCAAACTCGGAAAAGATCCGATCAACAAAATCGCGCGCGAGATCAGGCGCCGGAGACGGAAGCATATTCAGTCGCCGCGCCACCAGAGAGGCATGGAGTGTAAAGGATTCAAATCGGCCCTCAAATGTATCGGGAACCCGTAAATCGCGGTAAAGCCCCTCTGCACGCGCGGCCGCCATGACCGCGCCATAAAGCCGATCAAGAATTTCACGGTTCGCGCGTTTTTGTTTGAAATATGAGAAAATCCCCATGATCCTTCCACCGAACCTCGACGGACGCACCGGCTGCGCCCCTTGCCTTGGCTGCGGGGTAAGGCATAAGGAAGGGGTCGCGCAAGGAAAATCCCGTGCCTTGCCAAAGGCCTCACCGGAGTCTTTTGACCTATGATCGATTTTACGCGTAAAAACGCCTCCTCACTCCTGCGGACAGCGGCGCTCGCCCTTCTCGTTGGCGGTTCACTCGCGGCTTGCACAACACCGGGCCCCCAAACGCAGGGCTATGTCATCGACGAGCAAGCGGTGGCGGAAATCAAGCCCGGCATGGACGCGAAGAAAGTCCTCGCCATTCTCGGCACACCGTCAACAGTGTCTACGGTTGGCAATCAAAGCTGGTATTACATCAGCCAAAGCACGAACCGGAAATATATGTTCCAGAAACCGGAAATCACCGATCAACGGGTGCTCGCGGTTATCTTCACAAAATCTTTGAAAGTCGAGAGCCTTGCCAATTATGGCATGAAGGATGGCGAAGTGTTCGACTTCAACAAAAACGCAACTCCAACAGGCGGCACCGACCTTTCGATTGTTCGTCAGATGTTGCGGATGGTCGGTTCGACCTAATCGAGCGCTTCTCGAAAAAATACACCAAACAAAAAACCCCCGGACAATGTCCGGGGGTTTTGTATTTTAAGCGATGCTGATGACGATCATGCCATATGTGCGAGGATCGCAATCAAGAGCAGCGCAACGATGTTGGTGATCTTGATCGCCGGATTGACCGCAGGACCTGCGGTGTCCTTGTAAGGGTCGCCGACGGTATCACCCGTCACCGATGCCTTATGCGCATCCGAACCCTTCAAGTGCTTCACGCCGTCCTTGTCGATGAAGCCGTCTTCAAAGCTCTTCTTCGCATTGTCCCATGCACCACCACCCGAGGTCATCGAGATTGCAACGAAGAGACCGTTGACGATCACGCCCAAGAGCGATGCACCGAGCGCTGCAAAGGCATTGGCCTTCGAGCCCGACACGAACAACACGCCGAAGTAAGCTACGAGCGGTGCAAGCACAGGAAGAAGCGACGGGATGATCATTTCGCGAATGGCTGCTTGAGTCAGCATGTCAACCGCACGTGCATAGTCAGGCTTATCGGTGCCTTGCATGATGCCCGGCTTTTCCTTGAACTGACGACGCACTTCTTCAACGACTGAACCCGCCGCACGACCAACGGCCGTCATCGCGATCCCACCGAAGAGATACGGAATGAGACCACCGAAGATGAGGCCTGCAACCACATAAGGATTGGAAAGATCAAACGAGACCGTTCCGATATCCTTGAAGTAAGGCACGCCAGCCTTTGTGAAGGCAGCAATGTCATTCGTGTAAGCGGCGAACAACACGAGCGCACCGAGACCAGCCGAACCGATGGCATAGCCCTTGGTGACGGCTTTCGTCGTGTTGCCAACCGCGTCGAGCGCATCGGTGACATGACGAACTTCTTTCGGCAGACCCGCCATTTCAGCAATACCACCCGCATTGTCGGTGACAGGACCGAAGGCGTCGAGCGCAACGATCATACCGGCAAGACCGAGCATCGTTGTCACCGCAATCGCGGTGCCGAAGAGGCCGGCGAGCTGATAGGTCGAGATGATACCGCCTACGATGACGAGAGCAGGCAACGCCGTTGATTCAAGCGATACTGCGAGACCTTGAATAACGTTTGTGCCGTGACCCGTAACCGACGCTTGGGCAATCGACACAACCGGACGCTTGCCTGTGCCTGTGTAATACTCCGTGATCCAGACGATAAGGCCTGTAACGACAAGACCGATCAAGCCGCAAATGAAGAGCGCCTTGCCGGTGATATCGACACCATTCGCCTGACCGATCACGCCCCAACCAATCTGTTCGGTCGAATACCAAAGACCAGCAACCGAAAGAACGCCGGTTGCGATGAGGCCTTTGTAAAGCGCACCCATGATCGAATTGTCGGAACCAAGCTTCACGAAGAAGGTGCCGATGATCGAAGTCACGATGCAGGTTGCGCAGATCATCAACGGATAAAGCATTGCCGAAGCAAGAATGCTTTGACCCGCAAAGAAGATCGAGGCGAGAACCATCGTCGCAACGACTGTCACGGCATAGGTTTCGAACAAGTCAGCGGCCATACCGGCGCAGTC
>RFXE01000096.1 GCA_009921785.1 Alphaproteobacteria bacterium | reverse complement strand
GGCAAAATCTCGGCGCGCGAAATATCGCGCGTGTGCGGATGACATTGACTGATGGATTATCGTTTTCAACAATTAGTATCATTGCCGCATGGGCGATACTGGCTTTGGCGCATAAGGAAATATCATTTATTTTCCATGTGAGCGCCGATACGGCTGATCTGATTACCTATTTCTGTTTTTTCATTGCGGGCAGCTGGATTTTCCACGGCGCGTTGTTTGTTGCGAATGCGTCCTTTAACAATCTTGGCGCACCAACTTTGGCAACCGCATTCAATTGGGGAAAATCAACCATTGGCACCGTACCTTTCGCGCTTCTTGGTGCTCAGTGGTATGGCGCGAAAGGGGCACTGGCCGGTCAAGCACTGGGTGCTGTGTTTTTCGGTGTCGCGGGCGTATGGGCGGCTTACAAAGTCGTCGATCGCATCGCAAAGCGGTGGGATAAAGAAGCGTTATCGTAAGCGTGATTAAAAAACGCTAGGGGGAGGGTGAGCCGATGATGACCTATCAGGAATGGTTGAAAATTGTCGAAGGCACGGAAGCTATGCGCGATGTGGCGCGGCGATTAGGCTTGGGCGATTCCGATATGCATCGTGCGCTTGAAGCCTTGATGCCCGCAACCATGATGAATGGATTTGCACAGACGGTATTCGGCGCGGGACGTCCGCCTGTTGGTAATCCATTCGAGAGTTTTTTCTCGTCACCAGAAATCAAGCGGGCGGTTGCCCGGCAAGCCGCCGCGCTGTCAGGAATGAATGAAGCGTTTTTCAATGACATCATGCCGGCATTCGCGAGTGGCTTTGCGACAGCAGCCAATCAATTCTCAACCCATGCTAGTAAGACCGCAGCGGATAATGTTTCTGGTCACGCGATGGGCGAAGCAATTGGTGGCATGATGGCGGCGATGATGGGCTTGGCGCCCGATAAAGAAAAAGAAGCTGCATCCACACAGGACCCCTCGAAACTGGGCATGCAAATGTTCGAGAGTTTTGTGAAGGCCGGACAGTCAGCGCAAGCCGACTATCTCAAAGCCATGCAGGATATGTTCAAGAAATAAAGGGGTGTTCGCGTCTCAGCGATAGCGCGCATATTCGAAGACGGGCGTGACGTCACGCTTCCAGTCATTCGAGAAGAGTGTAATGAGTTCGTCAGCTTGCGTCTTGCCGCGCGCAAGGAGGTCACGCAAAGGTTCGAGAAAAAGAGTCTCATTATCGCCTTTGGCGTTTTTAAGCGCGCGACGTTCGAGACCATATTCGGCGATCTTCACTAGCTCTTTGGCAACATTCGCAACCGACATGCGGCGGATACTTGTTTCAAGAGCGCCTTTCGGTGTTTCACGACGCAACATCTCACGCTCTTCAAGCGTCCATGATTTCGCAACATCCCATGCCGCATCCAATGCGGTTTGATCATAGAGCAAACCAACCCAAAAAGCAGAAAGCGCATTGAGCATGGGTTTTGATCCGGCATCGGCGCCGCGCATTTCGAGATAACGCTTCAAACGCACTTCCGGAAATATGGTTGAGAGATGATTGACCCAGTCAGATAGCACAGGTCTTTCGCCGGGAACGGCCGGATGTTTTCCAGCCATAAGATCACGGAATGATGTGCCCGCGACATCGATATAATCATTGCCGCGTTTCAAGAAATACATCGGCACATCGAGTGCCCAGTCTGCATAACGTTCAAAACCCATCCCGCTTTCGAAGGCGAAAGGCATCATGCCCGTGCGATCGCGATCCGTATCAAGCCAGATCGCCGAACGCATCGATTTGAAACCGTTCAATTGTCCTTCGGTGAAAGGCGAATTCGCAAACAGCGCAGTCGCAATCGGTTGCAGCGCCACTGAGGTTTTGAGCTTCAAAACCATATCCGCTTCGGATGAGAAATCGAGATTCACCTGCACGGTCGAGGTGCGATACATCATGTCGAGGCCGAGCTTGCCGACTTTCGGCATATAACGAGTCATGATCGCATAACGGCTCTTCGGCATGGTGGGCGTTTCCGCACGCGTCCATTGCGGACTCATACCAAGGCCCAGAAAGGCGATATCTAATTCTTCGCCCGCGGCGAAGACATCTTTGAAATGTTGATCGAGTTCGTCCGATGTTTCATGCAGGGATTTGACTGCCGCACCTGACAATTCGAATTGTCCACCGGGTTCGAGCGAGATGGCCCCGCCCCCTTTCGGATCGAAAAGGCCGATGATTTTGTCTTTGTCGTGGATCGGATCCCAACCCGTGCGATCCTGCATCGAGAGCAACAGCGCTTCGATTCCCTTAGTGCCTTCATAAGGCACTGGCGCATGGGACTTCGGGCGGAACGGAAATTTTTCATGTTCCGTGCCGATGCGAAACGCGTCTTTCGGCTTCGAACCCGCTTCGAGATAGGCGATCAGAGTGTCGCGGCTCTCTATCGGGGTCTCATCGGAAATATCGCGGGCCATGGGCGCCTTTCAAAAGCATCCCGAGCCAAGCGCCCGGGACAGGCTCCTTAGGGGCTAAGATGCTGCAGTGCAATCCGTTTTACCCGAAGTCACCCAAAGTGGCTTGCACAAGCGCAAGCGCAGCAACGGCTGCTGTATCGGCCCGCAAAATACGCGGACCAAGGGATAAAGCGATAACAGACTGAATTTTCAATATTTTTTTCCGTTCCTCGGCAGAGAAGCCGCCCTCTGGCCCAATCAGGACAGAGATCGGGCCCTTCGCGGATTTTTGCAAGGCAGCCAGCGGATTGGCGATCTCGGCGCGCTCATCGCAGAAGATCAGTGTGTGGTCGGTGTCCCAGGACTCGAGCACGGTGTCGAGCTTGCGCTCTGGCAAAAGCTCGGGGACCGAGATAATGCCGCATTGTTCTGCTGCTTCGATCATATTGGCGAAGAGTCGGTCGCGGTTGAGGCGGGTGACTTGCGTGTGCTGGGTGATAACCGGGCCGATCCGGTCAGCTCCCATTTCAACCGCCTTCTGGACGAGATAATCTAGGCGCGCCTGTTTCAACGGTGCTAATAGGAATTCAATGCGCCCCCGCGATGGTTGCGTCCGCGTTTGACGAATAACCGCTAATTTTGCGCCTTTTTTGCTCGTTTCAGCGATCTGCGCGAGAAACTCGCCGTCTTTTCCGTTGAAAATCAGCACCGCATCATCGGGCTGTAGGCGGAGTACATGAATGAGATAATGGCTCTGCTCGCGCGCGAGCGTCAGAGTGTCATCGGCGCGCAAAGCGCTCTCGACAAAGAGCCGCGGAGTCCTGAAATCATAATCGGGCACGCGTGGTTCTCCGCTTGCGAGGATTAAAGTCCCCCGTTAGGGGCCATACCGTCGCCATAAAGGGCCTGTAAAGGGTTTTTCGCTATCGATTGATTGAAGGGCGGCGAAGCTGATAGAGGCTTTCCGCAGGCGAACCATCGCAAGGGGCGGATTAGAATGCGGGCAGTCGGGCTGAAATCAAGCAGAGCAGGCCTTGTTTTGATGGCCGCTTTAATGAGCGCGTCAATCGGTTCTGTTGCGTCCGCCGCTGATGATCCCTGTCAGGCTTTGGGTAAAGTTCTCACGGGTCGCGCGCAGATTATTCAAGAAGTCCAAGCCTATCGCGAGAAAAAGCCGACAGCTGATCAAGCCTGTTCAACGTTCACTAAATTATCAAAGATCAATGTCACAGCGACCGCTGCTGTTGAGCGCGACGGCGCATGGTGTCGCGCGCCTGAAGACCTTGCTGCGAGTTTGAAGAGTCAACAAAACGACATCGACACGGGTAAGAAAAACGCCTGTAAAGCCGCAGCGGATATGAAAAAGGCGCAGAAAAATGGTGGCGGTGCCCCCGCGCCTTTTGGTGGTGGTGATGGAATTGTTGGCGGTGAAATGAAATTGCCGCAAGGTGCTCTCTAACGCATGAATGATCTGATGGACCGCGCAATTCCCGATGCGCAACGTGGGAATTGGGTTGATCACTCTGCGCCGCAATGGTCTCGCCCCTATTTAAGATTAGCGCGTATCGATCGCCCCATTGGATGGTGGTTGCTCGTTCTTCCTTGTTGGTGGTCAGCAGCACTTGTTGCCATTTATCAAGGCAAGAGTGTTCCTTCACTTTCTGATCTTGCGTTGTTTTTGATCGGCGCTGTTGCCATGCGTGGGGCTGGCTCCACTTACAATGACATTGTCGATCGCGATCTCGATGCGCGTGTCGCGCGCACGCGGTCTCGTCCGATTGCTTCGGGTCAGATCGGTGTGAAAGCCGCCGCACTTTTTTGCGCGTTGCAATGTTTGGTTGGGCTATTCGTTCTTTTGTCTTTCAATCACTTTGCAATCGGGCTCGGCTTTCTCTCGATGCTGCCGGTGCTCATCTATCCCTTTATGAAGCGGATCACCTCATGGCCGCAGGCGGTGCTCGGCCTTGCATTTTCATGGGGGGCGTTGATGGGATGGGCGACGGCTGAGGGCGCGCTCGCCGCGCCCGCCCTCTGGCTTTATAGCGCGGCCATTGCCTGGACGATGGGTTATGACACGATCTATGCCATCCAAGACATCGAGGATGATGCAATTGCCGGTATTCGCTCAACGGCCCGCCTCTTTGGTGCAAAAACCCCCTTAGCGGTTGGCATATTCTATGGAATTACTACCATTTTCACATTTGCAGCGATTTTTGCCGCCGGCGCGGGCTGGATCGCTTATGGGGCCGCAGCGATGTTTTCCGCCCATCTTTTCTCTCAGGCGCTGAGAATCCGGCTTGAGGACGGGGCTTTGGCACTCCGGCTTTTCCAATCAAACCGCAATGCCGGCCTCCTCCTTTTTGCGGGGCTTGCACTTGATGCTGCGGTGCGGCATGTCCTGCCCACGCTGTTCGGGTGAGGCCTTGATTAGAAATTAAGCCCATGCCGCAAAGAATTGACGAATTGAGGAAGGATCGACCGATGTCTGCGACTACATCTCCCGCACAGGGCAAGCAATTGCTCCATCTGGTTTTCGGCGGTGAACTTGTGGATCTCGATGGTATGGATTTCACCGATCTCTCAAAGCTCGACATTGTCGGCATTTTCCCGAATTATGCGTCTGCGCATGCGGCATGGAAAGCCAAAGCACAGGCAACGGTTGATAATGCTCATATGCGTTACTTTGTTGTGCATCTTCACCGTTTGCTCGATCCGCGTTCTTCGGTCGACGATAAACACTGAGCATCGATTGTTTATTTTCTGATGTTGAAACGGATCGCCCGCTACCCGCGTATTCAAGCTGCAATCGGGGCGGTTCTTGCGGGCTATTTTAGATTTGTTCGTGCAACGACAAGAATTACATGGCTTGATCCCGATATTGTTGAAACGCTGAAACGCGAAGACTCTTTTATTTGTGCGATTTGGCACGGACAAAATTTTATGATCCCGCTTGCGATGTGGGAGGATGCAAGAGTCGCGGTGCTCATCACACGGCATGGTGATGGTGCCGTCATTGCCGAAGCCTGTGAGCGCATGGGCATGACGCCTATTCGCGCTTCGGGCGGCTCACAAAAGCAGAAAAATGAAAAAGGCGGCGCTGCCGGATTGCGGGCCATGATTGGCGCACTTGATGAAGGCTATATTGTAGCGATAACGCCTGATGCGCCCAAGACCGCACGTGTTGCGGTGCAAGGCATTATCGCCTTGGCCCGTTTATCGGGCCGTCCTATTCGTCCATTTTGTGTGGCCACTTCGCGCCGTATCGATCTTAACAATTGGGATCGCACGAGCATTTGTCTTCCCTTTGGTCGCGGTGCCATTGCAGTTGGCGAAGCCATTACGATTGATCGCGATGCCGATGCCGAGACGCAAGAACAAGTCCGGTTGCAGCTTGAGCGCGACCTTGATGCCGTGCATGATCGCGCTTATGCCTTTCTCGGTACCGTTGATCCGGGTCGTGGCTTGCGGGCTAATCGCGTATGAAAGCCGAACCGTTCAGTTACCGGGTCTATCGCGCATTGACTGATGGCGCGCGACCGATCGCGCATATGATGTTGCTTGAGCGGTCACGTCGTAACAAAGAAGATCGCACGCGGCTTGGAGAGAGACGTGGCGAAGCAACACGCAGTCGTCCTTCTGGTCCGCTTGTGTGGGTTCATGGAGCGAGTGTCGGCGAAAGTCTTTCACTTCTCCCCATCATCGAAGCCTTGGCTGCGCAAGATTACTCGGTTGTTGTCACGTCTGGTACCGTTACATCCGCACAAGTTTTGGCGCGTCGTTTGCCTGAAGGATCGACGCATCAATATATGCCGCTTGATGTATCAAGCTATGTTGATCGTTTTCTTGATCATTGGCGACCGGATCTTGCAATTTTTGCCGAGTCTGAAATTTGGCCGAACATGATCTGTCAGGCGCATCGTCGCAATATTCCGCTTGTCCTTGTGAATGCGCGGATGTCGCCGCGTAGTTTTAGGCGCTGGAGTCAGATGCGTTCGCTCGCGCATTATCTCTTCACGCGCTTTGATCTTTGTCTCGCGCAATCGCAGGGTGATGCGGAGCGCCTTGTGAGGCTCGGTGCGCCGCGTGTGACAGTAACCGGCAATTTGAAATTTGATTCTGTACCGCCACCGGCATCGTCGGCCGCCCTCGCCAGTATGAATGAATTCATTGCTGGACGTCCGGTGTGGCTTGCGGCGTCAACCCATGCGGGTGAAGAGCTATTTGCCATCGAAGCGCATCGTAGACTCGCTGCCACTTATCCCGATCTTTTGACCATTATCGCACCGCGTCATCCTGAACGGGGCCGTGAAATCTTTGCGGCGACGGCGCGCGCGGGATTGCGCGGATCGCAGCGTTCATTGGGGCTGCAACCCGATAGCGCTACTGATATTTACATCGCGGATACAATTGGCGAGATGGGATTGTTTTATCGCGTAGCACCCATTGTGTTTCTCGGCGGCTCGCTTGTGCCGCATGGCGGACAGAATCCAATTGAACCGGCAAAGCTTGG
>RFXE01000095.1 GCA_009921785.1 Alphaproteobacteria bacterium | reverse complement strand
TCGCGTTCGACATCAGATTGAGAATGATCTGATGGAGCGCGCGCTTATCGGCCATGAGGCTTGGAAGATGGGATTCAAGGCTCATGCGCAAAATCACGCGCGCGCGGCGCGCTTCTTCTTGAAGAAGGGACGACGCGTCAACCAGCACGCCATTTACATCGACTTCCTGAAAATCGAGTTCGGCGCGACCGGCTTCGATCTTTGAGAGATCAAGAAGATCATTGACGAGATCAATGACAAAGGCACCTGATGTCAGAATATCTTTGAGATAATCTTTGTATCTCTTGTTACCCAACGGACCGAAGCGCTCTTCCTGCATGATTTCGGCAAAGCCGATGATAGCCGAAAGAGGTGTGCGAATTTCATGGCTAATACGGGCAAGAAAATCTGATTTACGCGCGCTTGCAATTTCAGCAGCGCGACGCGCTTCGGTGAGATCACGCTCTGCGCGTTTCACATTCGTCATATCGCGCATAAACACGCAATATTTCGACTGTGCGCCATCACCTAATTGACCAATTGTTACGAAGAGCGGAATCTTTCCACCCTGCCGCGTTTCTGCAATGATCTCACGTCCGTCATTCAATAGGCTTTGCACCCCGGGGCCGATGAGTGTTTCAAGATAAGAGACAATGCGATCGCGGCTCTCTTCATTCAACAGCGCAATAAAACGTTCGCCTTCAACATCATCCGTATCATAACCGAACAACGCTTCAGCGGAACGATTAAGCATCAAGATACGACCATCATGATCAAGAACGGCAACGCCATCGCTTGCCGTTTCTAAGATCGCTGACAAATCATCCGATGATACGCGCTCAGATGTATCTTCAGCCGTTTCGGTTTCGAAGAGTTCTTCGTCGCGGTCGCGTGGCCGTTCGAACAACATGAGGCTTGCCGGTAAATCGCCCCATGCAATTGTTTGAAGATGAACCGCGAGCGCAATCGTATCGCCATCACGACGACGAATAAGCATAGCGCTGTCATCAAGTGGCGAGCGACGAGCAGGATGACGGCCGCCAAACATGCTCTCGATTCCACCACTGTCATGAAATGTATCGACTGAATCATAGTCGAGCCAGTTCAGCAGCGTTTCATTCATCAGAATCGGAACCGCGCCACGGCTTAACAAGACACCGACAGGAAGGCGGTCAAATAATGTGGCGAGCAGAGGCTCGGCCGCTGACGGCGACTCTGCAATGACAGGACGATCGATGGGTGCCATGGCGGCGCGCGTTTCGATCACCGGAATGTCGCGGTTCTCCGCGTGAGGGGAGCGGCTCGGTCTTTCTCCCAAAGCGCGGGCAATATCGCGGAAGGCCTGGCGCTCGATCTCGCTCAGACCGGGCGCCGCCTCGGCGTCAGCCGGACGGGATTTTACTTTTGGTGCGGGTTCGCTTTTCGGCTTGGCTGAGGGGATGGCGATGGTGCCGAAGCCCCGAAACCCTTCGAAACTGCCATGGGCACCTTTAACGGGTGTCCCGGAAATTGTGACGGCGAGCGGACCATCTGCCGCTTCAAGCGCGAGAGGCTCATTAACGAAGGTGGTGTGTGCATCGAAAGCGAGACGCGCTTTGCTGGTTGCGGGCCATGCCCCGCGCTCAAGATTGGCCTTCAACACCTCAAGGCGCTGATCTTCCGTGAGTAACCGGATTGCGCCAGACTGATCGCTCGTCCAGACAAAGCGGAGACGGGTAGTTAGGCTATCGCCTGTCGGTCTCGACACTTTTGATCCTGATCCGTTGGTTTTCGTCATTCGAACAGACGGTCCTGATGGGCTCGATAAGAATAAATGCCCGCAATTCCTAAAGTTTCCGTCAAATTCCTACCGAATGGGGCGCAGGGCGTCCAAATCTTTCTCCCCCTAAGGTCGAAGAGATCGAAAACACAGTTAACCAGCCCTTCAGTTGACGATTGTGCAATGCAGCATTATATTGCACTGCGAAATAACTGATTGGTCTCGACGCGTTTTGTTCAAATTTTTACCCCCCAATTTTTGAGGATTTATCATGTCAAAATCGATCCCTTCCTATGAAATCCCTGCCGAAATGCGCGATTTCGCTGAAAAGAGCGTTGATCAGGCCCGCAAGGCTTTCGACGGTTTTCTTGGTGCAGCGCAAAAAGCTGTCTCGGCTGCTGACTCGCAGACGATCCACGCTCAGGCTAACTCGCGCGACCTCGCCGAGAAGGCCATTGGCTATGCCGAGAAGAACATCGCGGCGGCTTTCGATCTCGCTGAGCGCCTCGTTCATGCCAAAGACGTGCAAGATGTTGTCCATATTCAGACCGAATTCGTGAAGTCGCAATTCGCGACCTTGCAATCTCAGATGACCGAATTTGGCTCGGCGATGCAGACGACAGCGCGCAAGGCTTCGGAAAGCGCCCAGACGACAATCGAGTCGGCCGCTGCCGAAATGCGCAAGGCGGCAACTGATGCCGCTCAGCGTAAACATTCCTGATCCGGCACAGACTGACCTGAGGAGGTCACCATGACATCCGATCCGAATTTGAATACTGATGGGGCTGCGCAGGCTCCCGCTGAGGCCGCTCCGTTGGAAGCCAAGAAGCGTCCGGCAACGCCGGTCGTTCTGGCCGAGCGGGTCAAGCGTAAGCCGGTCGCGCAGACCAAGGCGAAATCAGAACCGTCTGAGAAAGCGGCAACGCCATCGCTTTCACACAAAGCGGCTTCTGAGGCGGTGCGCAGCGTGGCCGAGCAGTCGCTCGATCAGGTGCGTTCAGCTTTTGCTCGCTCGCAGGAGGCTTCTATGTCCTTCGCACGCGGCTTTGAAGCGAGTGGTCATGTCGTTCAGTCTGGCCTTAAGGAAATGCAGGTTCGTGTGGCTGATGCGCTGGAGGCCGAAGCCCAAGCCGCTTTTGGCTATTTCCGCGCGATGACGCAGATCCGGACCCTTTCAGATATGATCGACCTTCAATCGAGCCAGATGCGTAAGCAATTCGAGCGCAGCATTGACGAGGCGCGGGAATTATCATCTCTCGCCACGGCGGTCGCGACAAAGGCGTCGGAGCCCGTGCGGAAGGCAATGACCCATGCTTTGGATGCGCAACGCCCCTCTCATTGAGCGGGAGTCGCCATCCGGCACTTGAAAAGAGACACAAGCGGGCTTAGGACGTCTCCCTGAAGAGGGACGTTTCGGCCCGCTTCTTTGTCTTCGGGCAGCTATAGCTCAGTTGGTTAGAGCGCTAGATTGTGGATCTAGAGGTCCCCCGTTCGAGCCGGGGTAGCTGTACCACTTCTTTCCTATTCACTTTTTAGTTTATCATTCACCTTTTTGGCGAAGAGCGTTTCAAACGGTCTTCAAGCAACTTGATGTAAATCAAGGTTGACGTGTGATGTGTTCGCCAAACTGGGCCTATGAACTCACATGCACTCGTCAAAGACTCTTGGCTTTCTCATCTCGATGCCCGTGTCCCGCGTTACACGAGCTATCCGACCGCGCCGCATTTTCATAAGGGCGTTACTGCGGCAACTGTAAATTCCTGGCTTGAACGGACCGATATGTCCGAGCCGCTTTCGCTTTATCTTCACATTCCCTTTTGCTCGAAGCTTTGTTGGTATTGCGGGTGCAATACGACGATCACAAAAACCTATGCGCCCGTGCGGCCCTATCTCGAGACGATGCTCGCAGAGCTGTCTCTTATCGTCGAACGTCTGCCTGGACGCGGTCGTTTGTCTCATCTGCATTTTGGTGGTGGCACGCCTAGTCTCTTATCGCCTGATGATTTCCATCGCGTGATGGATGCGATTGCAAAGCATTTTGACTTTGTGGACCGTTCCGAGATTTCAATTGAGATCGACCCGCGTGGCTTCACGGCGTCGCGTGCCAAAGCTTATGGCGAAGCGGGTGTTACACGCGCGTCAATCGGCGTTCAGGATTTCGATACCGAGGTGCAAAAGGCTATTCACCGCATTCAGCCTTATGAAATGGTCGCGAAGACCGTTGAAGCGCTCCGCAAGAATGGCGTTATGCCGGTAAATTTCGATTTGATTTACGGACTTCCCTATCAGACTGAAAAAAGCATTACCGAAAGTGTTCACGCAACGGTGAAGCTTGGTGCCAATCGTGTCGCGTTATTTGGCTACGCGCATGTGCCTTGGATGAAAAAATATCAGAAAGCGCTTGAGCGGCATGGTCTCCCTGATATGCGCGCACGTCTGAGATTGGCACTCGCCGCGCGTGAGGTGCTTGAAGATCATTATGTTCCGATTGGCTTGGATCATTTTGCTTTATCCGGTGATCCGATGACTCTCGCATTGAATGATCGGCAGCTTAGAAGAAATTTTCAAGGCTATACGACGGATAGCGCAAGCACTTTGATTGCTATTGGTCCCAGTGCCATCAGCGCTACCGGATGGGGCTACGCACAAAATGAAAGCGATCTCGATTTATGGTCGCAGTCCATTGCTGAAGGGCGGTTACCAGTTCATCGCGGACTTGTCTTAAGTGCGGACGATCTTTTGCGCCGCGAAGTCATCGAAAAATTGATGTGCGATATGCAAGTCGATCTTGAAAGTGTTGCCACGCATCATGGCGTTGATCCCGCCGTCTTCTTTGACGATCTTGATCGTCTGCAGACCTTAGAGCGCGAAGGTTTGGCGATTGTTAAAGAGTGGATCGTCACGATTCCTGCAGAAGCGCGCCTTGCTATGCGTTCAGTTGCGTCTGTGTTTGATGCCTGGTTGAGTTCTGGACAAGGTCGTCACGCCGCAGCGGTGTGACAGGATCAGATCAAATCCACGCCATTACAACAGCGACCACCGCCAGCATCGTACCCGTGATACGATTTATGATGGTACGCGCACGCGTGCTCGTGAATAAAAGCCGCGCGCGGCTAGCTGCACCGGCATAGACCAATAGGCTGAATGAGATGATGACGGCGATTGTCACTGTGAGAATTACGTAATCAAGCAGCGTCAGTGTCGATAGATCAAGCAATGCCGGAAGTAGCGCCACAAAAAACAATATCGGTTTCGGATTACTGACTGTCAGCGAATAGGTAGACAGAAAAAGGGCAAGCGGCGATTCAGACTGTGTATTGGATGTAGCCTCAAGACTTGCATCCACCGGTGTTGTCCAGAGTTTGAACGCAAGATAGAGGAGATAGGCCGCACCGCCCCAACGCACCGCCGTCAAAATAGGGGCATAGGCTTCTGCCACAACAGCGAGACCTGCCGCCGCGATGATAAAGAGCGTCAGATCGCCCGCAATAAATCCGGCAAGAAAAGCAGGCATGCCGTGAAGCCCGCGTCCCAAAGCCCGCGCGATGATCGCCGCAAGACCAGGTCCCGGCGTAATCACGGCAATAAAATAAGTAAGCGTGAAAATAAGATAGCGGGAGAGTGTCATGGAAGTAGATCAACCTTTCCGGATGACACGGCATAGCGTCGTGTTGCCTCCGGCATCAAGGAAAAACTCGCACTATCAGCGCCTGTCATAAAGACCTGCGATCCGAGTTGTGCAAGATTATCAAAAAGAGCCTCCCGTCTTTTCGGATCAAGATGGGCGGCAATCTCATCGAGAAGAATAATGGGCGCAATACCGCTCACATCGGCGACAAGCCGCGCATGCGCGAGTACCAAACCGATTAACAATGCTTTTTGTTCACCGGTTGAGGCGCGTTCTGCAGCAACTGATTTTGGTCCATGAATAACGATCAGATCAGCGGCTTGCGGACCGATCAAAGCGCGGCCGGCTGCCCGATCGCGCATACGCTGTGATTTCAACAGCGCGCGAAACTCATCTTCGACATCAACAGCGGCACGATCAATGAGTGCGTTTTCAACCCAACCTTCAAGTCTAATCTCAGCCCAGGGAAATGGTGACGCGTCATCACGCATCGCATGGATCAATCCTGAGAGGCGACCAATCGCTTCCTGGCGTGCGGCCGCAACCGCTATGCCTGTCTCAGCAACTTCGCGTTCAATCGCATCAAGCCACAATGGATCGGGCGAAGGCTCTTCAAGCAATTTGTTTCGGTTCCGCAACGCGCGTTCAAGTCCTGAGACACGACTTGCATGGGCCGGATCAAGCGCAAGGACCAACCGATCAAGAAATCGGCGACGATCGCCAGCGGCTCCTGTAAACAAACCATCGAGTGCCGGCGTCTGCCAAACGATACGAATATGATCCGTGAAATGTTGCGCCGATCCGACGGTTGAACCATTGATGCGGTAACGCCTTTGACGCGCGCCATCCTCGTCTTGAATTTCAAGCCCGGTGCCTAGCCGCCAGAGATCGTCGTGATCATCAATGGTTATTGAAACAGCAAAGCTTCCCGGCCCGTGCTCGCGCGTCATCTCTTCGAGATCAGCGCGACGAAGCCCGCGTCCCGGCGTGAAGAGCGATAGAGCTTCAAGAAGATTTGTTTTGCCCGCGCCGTTCTCGCCGACAAAAACAATCATCGATCCGTCAAGGGCGAGATCGAGCATCGGATATGATCTAAAGTCCTGCAGAACAAGGCGCGTGATGCGCGGTGTTCGAAGGACTGAAGATGCGCGCGGAAGATGTGTGTCTATCACACGCGCATCGGCATCAGGACATAAAGGGCGCTCGCGCCTTCGCGATCCTGAATGAGGGTGGGGGAGCCGGAGTCTGCTAATTTGATTAATGCCGTATCGCCATCAAGTTCAGAGGCAATATCGAGTAGATAACGTGCGTTGAACCCAATCTCGAGGGCCGCTTGATCATAATCAACTTCGATCTCTTCAACCGCCGAACCGGATTCCGGATTTGTAACGGACAAAGTGAGCTTGCCATCATTCACGGCCATTTTCACGGCGCGGGTGCGCTCTGATGAAATCGTTGACACACGATCAACGGCGGCCATGAAGTCGCCCTTCTCAACGGTGAGCAATTTATCATTCGCCGTCGGGATAACGCGTTGATAATCAGGGAAGGTGCCGTCGATCAATTTCGTCGTCAAAACCACTTCGCCCAAAGTCAGACGAATTTTGGCTGCCG
>RFXE01000094.1 GCA_009921785.1 Alphaproteobacteria bacterium | reverse complement strand
GCGGCGCGCTTGAAACGCTCGCCGAAACGAAAACCATTCTGTTTGATAAAACCGGAACACTCACTCGTGGTGAGCCGGTGCTGCGTGATGTCGTCGTTGCCCCCGGCTTTCATCGCCGCGATGTGATCCGTGCAGCAGGTGCGTTGTGTCAGGGCTCAACCCATGTTGTATCCGCCGCTCTGGCACGCGCTGCGGCTTTGGAATGCGGCGCGTTACCGGTTCCCTCTGCGGTGATTGAATCCGCAGGCGAAGGGGTGAGCGGTGTTGTTGACGGCAAACGCATCGCCGTTGGTACTTTTCCTTTTGTGTCGCGCATGGGCTCGCCGGAAGGGTGGCATCCCGTCGCGCGAGATCTCGTGGCAACAGAGACAGGTCTGATCGCCGCCATCGGGATTGATGGTGCGATGATCGGCCTTGCGCGCTTTGTCGATGCGGTGCGCCCCGAAGCGGCAGAGGTGTTTCAAAATTTGCGGGCACTTTCCATTTCACGCACGGTGTTGTTGACGGGTGATCGTCGCGAGGTGGCCGAAGAAATCGGGAGAGGTCTTTCCCTCAATCAGATCATTGCGGAAGCAACGCCTGCCGGAAAAGTCGAGGCGGTTATTCACGAGAAATCGCGCGCGGTGACCGCGATGGTGGGGGATGGGGTCAATGATGCGCCCGCTTTGGCCGCCGCTGATGTCGGGATCGCTTTAGGGGTCAGGGGCGCTGGTGCACCCGCAGAGGCTGCAGATATTGTACTGCTCGTTGACCGGCTTGATGCCTTACCGGAAGCGATTTTGATTGCGCGGCGTTCATTTTTTATCGCGCGGCAAAGTGTCTATGCCGGACTCGCCTTTTCGGCTCTGGGGATGATTTTTGCGGCCTTTGGTTATCTTGAGCCTGTTGAAGGGGCCATTTTGCAAGAATTTATTGATGTGGCGGTTATTCTGAATGCGCTCAGGGCATTGAGTGGCAAAAAAACTGTCACAATTCAGCATTAATGCTGCGTTCATGGCGGCCTCGCTAGAAGCTTGCCATCAGGTTGCATATCGTGCGGCTTGACAGGCCATACACGCTCCCTTAATGCCTCGGTCACCGTCAAACGGGGCGCCGTATTGGGGGAGTAGCTCAGTTGGTTAGAGCGTCGGCCTGTCACGCCGAAGGTCGCGGGTTCAAGTCCCGTCTCTCTCGCCACGCTCCGGTCCCGTCCGGTTTGGACGGACGGGTAGGGGCGCCGGGTCCGTCCGTTACGATCATCGTGTAGCCACCTGTTAGTCGATCACATCGTCCTTTTGTGCGGGGCGTGGGGTCGGTCTTTTTGTCTGGTGCACTGTCCGTTCGGAAGTTTACTTCGATGATCGAGGCCGGTTTTATCTTCGCGTTCTTCGCAGCCCTTGCGGCGGCGGCGTTCACATTTTTTGTGATCCCCGTGATGATGCCGTTTCTGCGTCGTCATGCGCTGGCATCCGTTAATGCGCGTTCAAGCCATAAGGTTCCCACGCCACAAGGTGCGGGCATTCCGATGACGATTGCGATTGTCGGCGTGTTTGCCGTAGCCATCATCTTCGCCCCGTTTCTTGCTGGTATTGATCGCACAATTCTCGCGGCACTGGCTGCAGGTGCGGCGCTCATTTCTGCGCTTGGCTTTTTTGATGATGTGAAGCCACTTCCTGTTTTGCCACGTGTGGGTGGTCAGATTGCCTTGATCGGCCTCATGCTTTACGTGACGCCGTCTTATGTCGCACTATTTGACGGCACTTTGCCTCTATGGATTGAGCGGTTGCTTGCGGGTGTCGCTCTATTCTGGATGATTAATCTCACTAACTTTATCGACGGGCTTGATTGGTTGACTGTCGCGCAATTCATACCCGTTGCGACGATCTTGATCATTCTTTCGATTTTCGCGATGCCGACCCCCCTTGTTGCGATGATCATGGCGCCGGTGCTTGGCGGCCTCATCGGCTTTGCGCCCTATAATAAACCCGTTGCGAAATTGTTCTTGGGCGATACGGGCAGTCTCGTGATTGGTCTTGTGGGCGGCTATGCGCTGTATCGCGTCGCTACCGATATCAGCTTCTTTGCGGCCGTCATCATTCCGCTTTACGCTTTGGCGGATACAACGATCACCGTGATCCGTCGTTTGACACGTGGTGAAAAAATCTGGACGCCGCATCGGAGCCATTTCTTTCAACGCGCCACAACAATGGGCTGGAGCGTGAAGCAGATTGTCGGCATCGTGTTTGGGTTGAACATCTTCCTCGCTTTTTGTGGATGGATGGCGGCTCATGCGACAACCAATACAGTCACAATGATCGCGTTCATGATGGCGCTTGGTGCAGTGCTTGTAACCCTGCGTGCGTTCACCAGAGCGCCGTCTGAAGTCATGGCGCCGTCGAGCCTCTAAGTCTTAAATCCAACCGGGAACGCGTTTGATGACCAAGGGCGTTCGTGGTATTGGTATGACGGCGATGGGGGTCAATAATGACCTCAGTGATCTTAGCGCACGTCTCGACGAGATAGCCGCAACCGGTCTCTCTTTTGTTGAATTGCCACTCTATGATCTCGATTGCGTGATTGCGGGAAAGATTCATCGCCCGCAATTAGACGCCGTTATACGGATCGCTCAATCCCGAAACCTCACTTATACTGTGCACGGTCCGCATCCGATCAATTTCTTTGATGATGTGTTTCGTCTGCCACGTCATTTTGAAGTTTTGAAAGCATCGATGGAATGCGCTGCTGAATTGCAGGCCGTCCATTATGTTGTTCACGCGGGCATGATGCCGCTGACCCAAAGCGCCGGATTGGACGCTGCCTATGAGCGGCAACGTGAATGGCTCGCTAAAGCCGGTGATTTGGCAAAATCACTTGGTCTCTATTTGTGCGTTGAGAATATTTATGGTGAGTATTTCGGGAAGATCCATACACCCACGCCCAAACGGCTGGCGCAAGAATTGGCCCTGATAAACCATTCGCATGTGTGCGCGACGCTTGATATTGGTCATGCGTGGATTGAACTCGATTTTCACGGACTCGATCTCGTGAGCGAATGTGCGGCGCTTGCGCCCTATGCGCGACATGTCCACATCCATGATTGTTTCGGTCGGCAAGACGATATCTGGATGTATACGGAAAGCGAGCGTCTCGCTTTTGGTCATGGCGATTTGCATTTGCCCGTGGGTATGGGTGCCATTCCGTGGGCAGTGCTTTTCGACGCGTGCTTGTTTCCACAAGAGTCGATTTTCAATATCGAGCTCGCCAAGCGCTATTGGCATTGGCGGCACGACTGTGTCGATGCAATGATCGCGCTTCAACAGAATATCAAAACACGCGGTTGAACCTTACGCGGCGTGACGCAGCTGAGCGCGCCACCATTTGAGTGTTGATTGAAGTCCATCCTCAAGGGAGATTTCAGGCCGCCAGCCGATTGATCTGATCTTCTGCGTATCTGCGAAGAGGATGGGGGGCTCGTGAGGTTGAGTGGGCCTTGCACCGATGTGAAAAAGATCGCCGCAATGAGAAAGATTTGCGAGTGTCTCAATCAGCCGTGATTGGCGAACGGGTTCGCCGGTAGCAAGATTCACAACGCCCTCAAGTGAAGATTCCATCAGTATTGCAATAGCGCGTCCGAGATCATTGACATGGATATAATCGCGCCAGAGATCGAGGGGCCCAAATGCGACTGGCTCATTCAGGGCAATCGCACGACAAGCGGATGCAACAAGTTTCGTTTCAAATTCAAACGGTCCATAGACGTAAAAAATGCGCCCTATGGACGTTAAAACACCTGTATCTTTCGAAATTGTCGCTAGATGACGATGAAATGCACGCTTGCATTGCCCGTAAAGTGTAGATGGCGCTTCTGGCGTGACATTTTCAATCATGCGGCCTGATGTGTTTTCATATTCAGCCACGCTGCCGAGCGAGATAAATCTTTTGCCGCCAGTCTTAGCGAAAGCTTCCGCTAATGCGATGCTCGCCGCTAGCCATTTCTCATTCTCTGGCGAAGTCCAAAAATGAGGAGGACGTGCTTCCCATGCAGCATGAAGGCAATGTGTCGGTTGAATTTTCTCTATGAGTTTTTCAGCAGACCCCTTCTCTAATAGATCATTTGTATGCCACGTAACGCCGGGGATAAGCGGAACAGGACCGTTGTTTGTTTTGCGGACGGCATGGATTGATGCGCCCCCATATTGTTTTGCAAGAGCTAAGAGGGCTGCGCGCCCGATAAAGCCTCGCGCACCCGTAACGAGAAGTTTTGTATCTGATGCACTCATTGAAATTGCGACCTTTCATCCAATGAAAGATCTTTCAACAAAGGCCAATTCTGATCACGCTCATTGACGAGCTGAGGGACGCCGGGCCAGGTAATCGCAAGGTCAGGATCGTCGTAGCGAATGCCCGAAGCTGCAGGGGCGTGATAGGGATCAAAGAGATGATAGGAAACGACGCTATTCTCCGTGAGCGTTAGAAACCCATGCGCAATGCCTTTCGGTAAGTAGAGGGCCAGCGCGTCGCCTTCTTTTAAGGTGAGGTGATAGTGTTTGCCCTGTGTTGGCGATCCTTTTCGTATATCAACCGCAACATCGAAGATTTCGCCTTTTATGCACCGGACAAGTTTTCGTTCCTCATAAGGCGGCTTTTGAAAATGAAGTCCGCGAAGTGTAAATTTTTGTGGATTGATGCTCTCCGCCGTGTGATCAACCGAAACATCATCCCCGAAGTGCGAGAAGAATTTTCGATCAAAGATCCGCACAAATGATCCCCTTTCGTCACCAAACGGTTCGAGCTCTAACAGCGCGGCATCGGGAAAGGGGCGATCTATAATCTTCATGATGCCTGTCGCTGATCTTGATCATATGGCGTGATGAAGACAGGCTCCGGAATTGGGATAAGAAAACGCGCGCCCCAATCCGACGTAAATGACAATTCGGAGATGATTTCGTTCTTAATGTTCCACGGCAAGATCAGGATCGTGTCGGGCTTGAGAACAGAAATGAGCGACGGGTCTAAGATTGGAATTCCCGATCCGGGAAGATAACGGCCTCGTTTTGATGGCGCTTTGTCGACAGTGAAAGAAATCAGAGAGGCATCAATCCCCGCCGTATTGAGCAGCGTATTTCCTTTTGCTGGCGCGCCATAGGCGGCAACAAGGGCACCCCGAGACTTCTCGGCGTTTAAGATGTCTTTAAGCGCCGCGCATGTCTTTTTAATCTTCTCAGAAAAATCGATATAGGCCGCATCGATATGAAGTTGTGCCGCTTTTTCACGCGCGCGAAGCAGTGTAACGCGCTCAACGGGCGCTGTTGCAGAGTTCTCGTGAACCACTGAGAGTCGCAAAGACCCGCCATGAACGACGATATTTTTAACATCAATAACTTTAAGCCCCGCGCGGTGAAGGAGAGGCTCAAGCGCGAGAAGCGAGAGATAGGAATAGTGCTCGTGATAGATCGTATCGAATTGCAGTCCCTCCAAAAGAGAAAGGAGATGCGGAAATTCAAACGATGCTAGCCCTTCCGGTTTCAGGAGCGCTTTCACGCCAACCAGAAAATCGAATAGGTCGGGCACATGCGCGAGTACATTATTGGCGAGGATGACATCCGCTTGACCAATCTCGGTCACAAGACGACGTGCTTCAACGGATCCAAAAAAACGTTCTATAGTGGGAATGCCGTGGCGCTCTCGTGCTATTTTAGCAACAGATGCGGAAGGCTCTATACCCGTTACGGGAATGCCGCGTTTCTTAAAAAACTGCAGAAGATAGCCATCATTACTCGCGAGTTCTACTACGTGATGGCGATGGTCAAGTTCGCGCGCTTCAATTAGTTCCTCAACATGCTTGCGTGCATGTTCGACAAAGCTCGACGATATAGACGACTGATAAACATAATCTTCTCGAAAAATACGAACTGAGGGAAGATCGTCCGCAATCTGTACAAGGCGACAGGCACGGCAACAGGCAACGCGTAAAGGGTAGCGGGGTTCGTTGCCGATTTTAGCTTTATTGTCGATTAAATCATTTGCGATTGGCTGCGCCCCTAAATCGGCGAATATGAAATCCAATTCATTTTGACAGGCGCGGCATTGTTTCTGCGGATTGCCTCGTGAGTTAATTGGGGAGGATGTCATGCGTCATCCTCTTTCCAGAGCTTCCAAGGCGCTCTGCCGGTATGCCATAAATCATCAAGATAAAGACGATCCCGCATCGTATCCATGGGATGCCAAAATCCATTGTGGCGATAGGCGTTGAGATTGCTTGATTTCGCCAGCGTTTCGAGCGGTTCGCGTTCCCAGACGGTCTGATCCCCTTTGATCAGATCAAGCACGGCGGGGCTGAGAACAAAGAAGCCGCCATTGATAAAGCTATGATCACCTTCAGGCTTTTCCTGAAATTGGGAAACCAAGTTTCGATCATCAAGTGTTAGCGCGCCAAACCGGCCGGGCGGCGTGACGGCTGTCACAGTTGCCAATTTGCCGCTCGCACGATGGCTTGAGGCCAACTGTTCAAGATCAATATCGGCAACGCCGTCGCCATAAGTCATATAAAAATGGCTATTGGTGAGATGGGGACGGATGCGCTTGAGCCGCCCACCCGTCATTGTGTCTTCGCCCGTGTCAATAAGCGTGACACGCCAATTCTCGGCACGGTTTTTGTGATAGCGGATGTCACTGGACGAGAAGTCGAATGTGACATCCGAACGATGAAGACGGTAATTGGCAAAAAATTCTTTGATCAAATAGCCCTTGTAACCAAGGCAGATAATGAAATCCTGCACGCCTTGGGCATAGAAGAGCTTCATGATGTGCCAGAGGATCGGCGCGCCGCCAATTTCGACGAGCGGCTTGGGCCGCAGCGTCGTTTCCTCCGCGAGCCTTGTGCCGCGCCCCCCGGCTAATATGACCGCCTGCCGGATCATCTCTACCTCACCATTTCCGATTAGTATTACGTAACGGAATATAGAGGAGTTTCATAGGCGAGAGGAATGAGTAAAGTCTGAATGACC
>RFXE01000093.1 GCA_009921785.1 Alphaproteobacteria bacterium | reverse complement strand
ATTGCGGTGATCTCTTTTAAAGCCGCCGCCTCAATCCCTCCCAGTGAATCGAGACTTTCAAGATCACCCGCCTGCTCTTCAAAATCGGCTGACAAAGGTGCCTGCAACTTGGTGTCAATCGAAGAAACGCGCTCAGCCAGTTCCGCGCGTCGTGTTTTTAACGTTTTTTCTGCCGCTAGAAAATTTGCCATCACTCATCCCCGCCTTTGTCATGATCACTGTAAGGCAGAGCTTAGAGACATTTCGGCGGGGGCGATTTGTGCCAGATCAAATCAGGTGATGGTGGGTAAATTCCGTTTAGAAGGCGGAGCGGAACGCCCCGCCGTCAATTAGAATATTCTGACCCGTAATGTACCCTGCATGAGCACTAGCGAGAAAAGCGGCAACTTGGCCAAATTCTTCTGCCGTGCCCAACCGCTTTGCCGGTACGCTATTCATGCGTTGACGCCGGATCTCGTCTTCAGACACAGATTGTTGAGCCGCCGCACGCGCAAAATTGCTCTTGATCCGATCCGTATCAAACATGCCCGGCAATACGGCGTTGATTGTAACATTGGCATGGGCGACATCGCGGGCGACACCGGCAAGAAACGCTGTCAAACCCGCGCGCGCGCCGGAAGAAAGATCAAGACCGCTAATCGGCGTCAATACCGATGCGGATGTGATATTCACAATGCGCCCAAATTTACGCGCCACCATGCCATCAATCACGCGCTGAATGAGCTCAATGGGCGTGACCATGTTTTGAACCACGCCCGAAACCAAAGCTTCACGATCCAACTCACGAAAATCCCGTAATGCTGGACCGCCATTATTATTGATGAGAATGTCAGGTTCACTGCAGGCAGCCAGCAAGCGATCTTGTGTCGCGCGCTCGGACACATCACCAACAACTTCTGTGATTTTTACACCCGTCGCGGCTTTGATCTCTTCGGTGGTTGCGTGAAGAACCTCAGCGTTGCGGCCATTCAGCACGAGTTCGCATCCCGCTTCCGCCAGCGCGAAGGCTGTGCCCTTGCCGAGGCCTTTGCTTGACGCACAAATGATGGCCTTACGCCCTGCGAGTCCGAGATCCATGATATTTGTCCTTTAAAATGAATAATTTCAGATTGGTCCCAACGCTTGACGGCCCAAACGATAAGAGGCCGCACGACGATGACCTTCCATGCCCTCTGTCGCGCTTTGGCGTGCAGCAGGCGGCGCGACGGCAGCCACGCCTTTTTCATCAAGCCATTGATGAGTACAGATCTTCAAATAGGAACCTACCCAAAGTCCACCCGTATAACGACCTGCGGCCATTGTCGGCAAAGTATGATTGGTACCGCAGCATTTATCGGAAAAGACAACACTGGCGAGCGTGCCGATGAAGAGCGAGCCATAATTGCGGAGCTTCTTGGCTGTCGCGTGAGCATCACGCGTATGAACTTGAAGATGCTCCGCTGCAATCAGATCGGAATAGGCTATCATGGTTGCTTCATCAGGAACAACCGTGATCTCGCCATAATCACGAACCGTGATCTCGCCATAATCACGCCAGGCAGCGCCTGCTACATCAGCCGTTGAGAGATTTTCCAGCTGGCGTTCAATTTCCTTTAGCGTTGCTTCTGCTAGAGCTTTATCCGTCGTGATCAATCCGACACGTGTACGCACGTCATGTTCGGCTTGTGCGAGAAGATCCACCGCAATCATTTCGGGATTGCCGGTTTCATCCGCAAGTGTGAAGATTTCACTGGGGCCTGCGAGTTGATCGATGCCCACAAGACCAAACACCTGACGCTTCGCTTCATTCACATAAGCATTGCCAGGGCCAACAATTTTATCCGCCGCGGGAATTGACTCTGTTCCATAAGCCATCGCCGCAATCGCTTGCGCGCCGCCAACACGAAAGATTTGATCAGCGCCTGAAAGATGACAACCTGCAATCATGGCGGTATGCGCATTGGGGGGAAGACAGGCGACAATATGATCGCAACCTGCCACTTTCGCCGGAACAAGGGTCATCACGGGTGCTGACAAAATCGGATAGCGTCCACCCGGCACATAACATCCGACCGTTTCGATAGGGATTACACGGTGGCCAAGATGAAGGCCCGGTAGCGATTCGATTTCAACCGGAAGAATCGTAGCCTTCTGCGCCTCCGCAAATTTGCGAACATTCTCGATTGCAAATTCCGTGTCTGCACGTGTTTGCGGATCAAGCGCGTCGAGTGCCGCGCGCTTCTCAGCCTCACTCACTTCGAAACGCTCAAGCTTTGCGCCATCGAAACGCTCCGAATAAGCGCGCACAGCCTCGTCGCCGCGCTGGCGCACATCCGTCAAAATGTCTTTGACGAGCGTTTCAATGGCCGCGTTATCGCTTGCGGCATCGCGCTTGGGGGCTTTGATCCGCGTGAGGGATCCCGAAAATTTTGAAGGCTTCATGACTGAACTCGTAAGAGGGACACGGAAGAACGCGCCTTGTTGAACCACTGGATACGCCCCTTGGCAAGGTCGGTGCGCGGAAAATACCCTTCCGTTTTATCCTGTCTCACTTGCGCAAAATCAATGTCAGATAGGCGTAACGTCCTAAGCTTGAAGCGCTCCGCTGGTTTCACTCACTGTCCCGAAAGGATCAGGCCATGGAAGTACCGCTTCATCTCGATATTCAGAATTTTGCCCCCGAAGCCTTTGTTCGCGAAGAAGTGGAAAAGCAGGTCGAGGCACTCGAAAAGAGATTTAATCGGATCACGGCCTGTCGCGTTGCAATCAAAGGCCCAAGTGGACATCACCAAACCGGCGGCCTTTATGAAGTGAATATCTGGATTACATTGCCCGATGGGCGCGAAGTCGCCGTTATCAAAACGCCGACACGTGATGAGCGTCACTCTCATTTGATCTTTGCGATTCATGATGCCTTCAAACGTGCGCGTCGCCGTCTCGAAGATACGGTTCGAAAAATGGACTTACGCACAAAGACTCACGAGACGCCTCCACACGGCACCGTGACGCATCTCTCGGCTGATGGTGAGTTTGGATTTCTGACGACTGATGATGGGCGTGAGATCTACTTCCATCGCAATAGCGTGTTGAATGGAGGCTATAAGCAACTCCACCATGGTGACAAAGTATCATTTTCAGAGGAACAGGGTCTCAAAGGCGCGCAAGCGAGTACTGTTCATATACTTTAAAACCATCGGGCTGCGCCGTAACGATGCCTTAGAATCGTCTTCAGAAAAATCTTATTGCCGCATAGCGAAACCTTTAATCGCTTCCGCTGCGAATAGATAAACCACAACTATCATTGCGATTGTGATCCACACATTCGCCGGGAGCGCGGCAAAACTCAGCACCGCAGAAAAAGGTGATAAAGGAATAGCTAAAGCGAGGCTTAAGGCACTGAATGTTGTGAGCGTGAGAATCCAATGAGGATAATCCTTAAAGATAGACCGGCGTGAGCGGATGATAAAAATCACGAGCACTTGCGTGGCAATTGATTCGATAAACCAGCCCGTTCGGAATGCCTCAATGCTCAAGCCGAAGCCGAGATGAAGGCTCGCAAATGTTAAAAGATCAAAACATGAGGAGAGCGGTCCCATCACAAGCGCAAAACGCGTGAGCGATGACATCGACCATCGCTGCGGCTCGGCAATGACATCAGGCCCTACCCGATCAAAGGGAATGCCGATTTCTGAAAAATCATACAGAAGATTGTTCAGCAAAATTTGTGTCGCGAGCATCGGCAAGAACGGTAAGAAAAATGCAGCCACTGCCATAGAGAGCATATTGCCGAAATTCGAACTCGCGCCCATGCGCACATATTTGAGAATATTTGCGAAAGTCTGACGGCCTTCTTCAATGCCTTCGGCAACTACAGACAAATCAGACTCAAGCAGAATCATGTCTGCCGCCGCGCGCGCGACACCGGTAGCGCCATCTACCGAAAGGCCGATATCGGCGGCTTTAATCCCCGGCGCATCGTTTACGCCATCGCCCATGAAGCCGACAATTTTTCCGGCTTCACGCAGCGCATCTACAACAAGAACCTTTTGATCAGGAGACAGGCGCGCATAGAGATCAACATCCCGAACCTGAACGGCGAGCGCCTCTGGTGATAAGTCTTTAATCGACTGTCCTGTCATCACCGCGCGAGGGTCGATACCAACCAGAGCACCCAATCGTCCAACGACGGCAGGATCATCGCCTGAAAGAATAACAACTCTCACGCCGAGTGCCTTTAAGCGTTGAAGCGCGTGCGGAGCGCTCTCTTTCAGTGGATCAGCAAATGTACAAAGGCCTTCGAAGACTAAATCGCGCTCATCATCAGCGGTCGGATCTCGAATGGAGTCGGTCCACGGGCGAGTGGCGACAGCAATCGCACGATAGCCTTCAGAGGCAAGCGCGTGGACGCGGTCCAAAATCTTCTTGCGCATCAATTCATCGAGGGGACGCCCTTCAATTGATACGCAAACATTTATCACCGATTCAGGCGCGCCCTTTACAATTAAGAGTTGGCCTTTGGCGCCTTCAGCCAATACCGCGCCAAAACGCCTTTGATAATCGAAAGGGTAACGGCCACGCTCAACCCATCCATGAGCAGCATCGGGTGCTGCGCTTGCAAGCGCGAGATCAAGTGTTGTCTTGTCGCCCCCCAATTGAGCTGCAATAGCAGCGAGCGTCATAATGCGCGGATCCTCTTCGCCTTGCGCATTGAGTGATTTGTCTAAGACAATTTTTGCCGATGTTAGCGTGCCGGTTTTATCGGTGCACAACACATCCATCGCACCAAGATCATGAATGGCTGAAAGACGTTTTACAATCACTTGTTTTCTTGCCATACGCATCGCGCCGCGTGACAGTGTCACAGTGGTGATCATCGGCAAGAGTTCGGGCGTCAACCCAACAGCCAAAGCAACTGAGAACATCAGTGATTCGATAAGCGGACGGCCAAAGCCAATATTCGCAGCGAGAACGGCAAGCACGAGCACCGCTGCGGCACGCGCGATCAGATAACCCAAATGATGCAGATCAAGCTCGAAAGGCGAAAGCGTTTGCGCCGCATTCAAAGCGCGCGCGGCTTTTCCGAATAGAGTTGCCCGACCCGTTGCTACCGCCAAAGCGGTTGCCGTTCCCGTGATGACGACGGAACCCCGAAACACTGCATTCGTCGCTTCGGACGGTTCGCGCGATGTTACGGGATTTGGCGATTTGACAACGCCATAAGGCTCACCCGTCAATGCTGCTTCATCAACCGTCAGAGAAGACGAGGTAAGTAGGATTGCATCGGCAGGGATGATATCGCCGACATCGACTTCAAAGACATCGCCCGGCACGACCGTCTCGACGGGGACGTCGATAAATGCGCCATCGCGTTTCACACGCGCTTTAACCGCAACCGATTGGCGAAGCGCGTCGGCGGCGCGTTTCGCCCGCCCTTCCTGAAAGAGATCGAGGGCAATAGAGGCCCCGAGAATAATAAGAATGATTCCGGCACTCGCCGAATCCCCCGTTCCGCCGGATACTAGAGCGGCGAAAACCAGAAGCAGGCTCATCGGTTCCAAAGCCCGCCGCAAAATGAGCCTCAAAAGACCCTTCTCAACGGCTTCTTGATCGCGATTAGGGCCAAATTGACGGAGACGGGCGGGTATTTCGGTCGCGGATAATCCGTCCGCCCCCGCGCCGAACCGCCCTTTGAGGCTCTCCGGAGGCTCAAGCCAGAAGGCATCATCGGTCATACGGCCCACCCTATCACGGGCGGGTACCACAACCCATGCGGCAAACACCGGATGAGCGCCAGTTGGGGGCCCTTTTCAAAGGCACTTCAATGTGGACTTCACAAGCCCTGCCAAGTGGTCCTAAACCTCTTGCATCCACGCCCGCTAGAAGGGGGCTAAGACGGCCCGAAAGCCGGGCGTAATCAGACCTAAAGGGAGTCCGAAACCATGAAAATGACGACCGAAGAAGCCTTCGTCAAAACGCTCCAGATGCACGGCATCGACAATGCCTTTGGCATTATCGGCTCAGCCTTTATGCCGATCTCGGATTTGTTCCCGAAAGCGGGCATCACCTTCTGGGACTGCGCGCATGAAGGCTCCGGCGGCATGATGGCTGACGGATACACCCGCGCCTCTGGCAAAATGTCGATGATGATTGCGCAGAACGGCCCGGGCATCACCAATTTCGTCACCGCAGTGAAAACTGCCTATTGGAACCACACACCTCTCCTGCTGATCACGCCACAGGCTGCGAACCGCACCATCGGCCAAGGCGGTTTCCAAGAAACCGAGCAGATGGCGCTCTTCAAAGACATGGTCGCCTATCAGGAAGAAGTACGTGATCCGCTCCGCATCGCCGAAGTGCTGAACCGCGTCATCATGAATGCAAAGCGCCTTTCAGCGCCTGCACAAATCAATATTCCGCGCGATGTGTGGACCCATGTTGTTGATATCGAATTGCCGGTGCCGGTTGAATTCGAACGTCCTGCCGGCGGCTCTGATGCGATTGCGGAAGCCGCAAAGCTTCTCTCGGAAGCGAAATTCCCAGTCATCCTGAATGGCGCGGGCGTTGTTATCGGCGGCGCGATTCCGGCCTCTATGGCCCTCGCTGAAAGGCTCGATGCGCCCGTCTGCGTTGGCTATCAGCACAATGACGCGTTCCCCGGTTCGCATCGTTTGTTCGCTGGTCCGCTCGGCTACAATGGCTCGAAAGCGGCGATGGAATTGATCTCGAAAGCCGATGTCGTGCTCGCGCTCGGCACGCGGTTGAATCCGTTCTCGACCCTGCCGGGTTACGGCCTCGATTATTGGCCGAAGCAAGCCAAGATCATTCAGGTTGATATCAATCCGAACCGCATCGGCCTCACGAAGAAAGTCACGATCGGTATCGTTGCCGATGCCAAGAAAGTCGCTGAAAGCATTCTCGCAAAGCTCGCAGCCTCAGCCGGCAATGCTGGTCGCGACGAGCGCAAAAATTTGATCTCAACAACCAAATCGCGTTGGGCACAAGAACTCTCGTC
>RFXE01000092.1 GCA_009921785.1 Alphaproteobacteria bacterium | reverse complement strand
ATGCCAAGCCGTTCGATTGTCATAGGTCTTCTCCCGAAAAACTGAATTCCAATAATTCCATATATTCCAGATCGCCGGTCATTCGCACCCAGGCCTGCTCGAACCATGTGGCGCGTTTGATTGTGGCTTGGCGGCGTTCTTCACGCGTTTCGCCATAAGGCACGCGGATCTCTTCGCCATGGACGAGAACTTCATCACCGGGGCCGACAGTGACATCACCATCGAGCTCAACATGAGCGGCGAGGCTCTCAAATGTATTCACCACACGCACCGTACACATCACATCTTCTTGTACAGCTTTGAAAAGCGGGGAGAGCATCATGATCCTCCTGTGGCTTTAGGGAGAAAGGCGCGGAACGTATCGGCATTCGTATGACCAAACGCGTCGAGATTGAGTGTGACGCTATTGGTTTCATCAACAAGAATGAGCGCCCCATTACTGAGCTTCGACAAACGGAAGGGGGCTAAGAGATCAATCGCTTCGCGTGAGCGCGTGCGCATGAGGCCGCGCAGCGTACCGCGTAAAAATCCATTGGTGCCGGGCTCGGCGATGGCGACTTGCGTGTGATCGCTTGCATCGCGAATAATCACACTGCCGTCAGCAGCATCTTCAAATGACAAAAGCCGCGTCTCGATAACGGGCAGGGTTGCGACCAGAGAGACGGGGGGAGCCGATGACAGACGTTGAACCGCAATCGACGCGATTGTGATCGTCACAAGCGCAGCCACGCCGAAAAGGGGCATTTTCGGGAAGCGGATATCGGTTACGGTTCTGTCCATCATCGGTTAGGCCGTCACAATATTGGGCGCAAAGCGCACCGCGCTTTTTGCTGATTTAATCGGGCTCGTGGGCGCACCCTGAAGAGCGGAGGCGAGGCATGCACCCACTTTATCGGCTTCAGGGATTGCACGGAGCATTGGCTCGGGATGGCGGAAGCGGAACGGACGCGCATGCGGCCACAATACTGCCCAAGCAATCCGGTCTCCGCTCGACAACATGAGCGGCAGATCGCCTGTACCATCACGATAGAGTCTTAAATCCGCGCTTTCGATTTTTGAATAAGGCAGATTGAGTGTCAGAGGCAGAGCCATGCCGAGGCGCATCACCACACGCTTGCTCGTAATCGTGTAGATCGTCGTACGCGCGGAGAGCATGGCAAGGCCAGTCAGAATCGCAATCGCAAGCAGAGCGAGAACGGAATACCAAATGAAAGGCTTCAAGGCGTCACCTGCTGTCGCCCCATCAGCAAACCGAAATACGCTTTGCGCCGCCGCAAGTATCGCGAAATAGATCGCGACTTTGCGAATATGGAATGCGCGCACCGCCAGCGATTGCCAGCGGGGCGAGCCCTGCCAGAGCATCGTTTCGCCTTGCGGCAAATGCTCCGGCAGACCCTTTACGGGATCGAAAGCGAAGTCGTCGTGATGGCTCACAGGATAGGCTCCGAACGTTCCGGAGTCGCATAGAGGTGGCCACCGGCATAATAGGCGGAGATCTTATCTTCCTCGAGACGCGTCACGACATCCGGAGCCTTATGGCTTGGAACATTCGCGAATTGCGCACCCAAGATCGATTGCACCTTTACCGTGCCGCTTGATCCCGAAATATTGATCATGGCGGTTGGCAACAACACATTGCGTTTGCCCGAAGCGCTTGAGACTTCAACTTCGAGATAACGGATCATGTGTTCCGCGCGATCGAGCCAGATATCGCGCACAACGCCACCCGTGACACCGTCAGCGCCCACAACAGGCATGCCGCGCGGATCGGGATCATTGTGATCGATATGGAAGCCGTCATTGGCAGCTTGACGCAGCGGGACAATCTTCGCGGCACCGGATGTTGTTGTATCCGGAATATCGAGACGTTCCGCATAAGAAGCAGGTCCAACAGCATCAAGCATTGGATTGCCGGTTGGTACAAGCGGCGCGCCGGGCCAGGCTTCAGCAGGAGATGCCTTTACCGGGCGATTATCGCCTGAACGGGCATCGGGCTTTTGAACAACCGAACCATCAGCGAGATGGAACGACTTCGGCTCCGGAATGGCCGGAAAACCTTGAACCGTGATGTAGTCTGAACGATCCGAGACAAGCGGATACCCTTCGCGCTTGTTCTCTTTATGCAGATAATAAACGACACCTGCGAGCAGGCCCCAGAACAGATAGAGAGTGATCTGGGCAACATCAAAATAGCTGGTTATGGCTGCGTGCATGTCAGGCCTCCTTGTAGCCTTCGCTTCGTCCCTCATCCCAAGAGGATGAAAGTGGGTTTTGCCGCGCAAGGCGGCGTCCGCCCTTACCCAAGAGAGGCAGGGCGGCAATCAGCGTTGCAAAAAGCAACGCAATTTCGAGAATGAATACGGCGACATAGCCCGTCGCCGGTTGAGCGAGTGAGTCACCGAAACGTCCGGCATGAGCGAGGGCGGCGATGAGATCGCGCGCCGCACCGGAAAAAGCGATCGCAAGTCCCGCAACGGTTGCTTGCACAGCGCCCCAGCTGCCGAGAAGAATGCCACTCATTTTTGCATTACCGCAGGCCATGGTTGCGGTGAGTGTGCCGACAGAAAACAAACCCGCACCAATGCCCACTGTGAGGGAAGCGATACGGAAGAGGCTAAGGGATCCGACAAGCGGCGCGGCGACGACGCCAACAAAAGCGAAAATGCCAATCACCAGACCAGTGGTGATGACCTGCATCGCGTCAACCGCGCGGTTCAAAAGACGCTCGGCGATGAAAAAGCCGATCAACATCCCGCCAGCGAGAGCCGCCATCAGCAAGGTTGTATCTCCGACCGGAAGACCAAAAACCTGACCACCGAAAGGTTCAAGCAGAATGTCCTGCATGTTGAAGGCGGCAGTGCCGAGGCCAACGACTGTAAGAAGACGTTTAAAGCCGGGAATCGCCGAGAGCGTTTTCCATGTCTCGCTGAATTTCGGCGCGGCGGGCTCATCAAGCGTACCGCCTGGGCGACGCGGCTCTTGTTTCCACAAGGCGATGCCATTCAAAACCATCGTAACAAGAGCGACGCCCTGAATGATTTTGATCAACCGAATTTCATCAAAAGTCTGGAGTAATTGCGAGAAGACAATCGCACTGACCACCATGCCGATGAGAAGCGTTGTAAAAAGCAGCGCGACAACGCGGGGGCGTACATGTTCGGGTGCGAGATCATTGGCAAGTGCCAAGCCCGCAGTTTGCGTGGTGTTGAGGCCCGCACCAATCAAGAGGAAGGCAACCGCAGCACCCGCTTGTCCATAGATCGGCGGACCATTGGTATCACCGGAGAGCAAGATGAGTGCGAAGGGCAGAATGGAGAAGCCGCCGAACTGCAACAAGGTGCCATACCAGATATAAGGCACGCGCTTCCACCCGAGTGCAGAGCGATGCGTATCGGATTTGAATCCGATCAACGCGCGGAAGGGGGCAAAGACAACCGGCAAGGACACCATGAAGCCGACAAGCGATGCAGGCACACCAAGCTCAACAATCATTACGCGATTCAATGTGCCGGTAAGCAACACGGTGGCGATACCGACGGAGACTTGAAACAAGGCCAAACGCAACAGGCGCGGTAACGGCAATTCAGCCGTTGCCGCATCAGCAAAAGGCAGGAACCCGGTTCCCACCTGCTGCCAACCTCTTGCGAGTGCGTTGTTCAGTTTTCTCATACGCGGACAAGCTCCTGGGCATGAGAAATATAGAAGCTGCTATTGATGCGATGATCGCGACCAATGGCCCAGCCTTCAAAGCGCGTGTCCTGTTTGATCGCACGATGCAATTTTTCAGCACGATGCGGAACAATGGCCGGTGAGCGATCACTGCGCGGGAAAAGCTTGCCTGCGAGATGCATGGCGCCGAGAAGCGGTGTGTAAGGCGCAAAGGTGATCTGCACGCTTTGACGGCTCATCGCCGCAAGGCGCGCGAGCATCGACACCATATCCGGCATTTCGTAATGGATGAGCGAATCCATGCCGACGACATGATCGAATGTGCCTAAGCGCGGATCAAGCATATCGCCGGAAAGATAAGTAATATTGCCCTTGAGATCTTTCGGGCTCCGTTCACGCGCGAGATCAACCAAAGTCGGAGAGAGATCAATCGCGACAACTTCGGCGCCGCGTGAGGCTGCTTCAATCGAGAGCGCACCGGTGCCGCATCCCGCATCAAGAAGACGCAAGCCCGTGAGATCTTGCGGGAGGTACGAAAGCAAAGTCGCACGCATGCGATCGCGCCCCGCGCGCACGGTTGCACGAATACCCGAGACCGGCGCGTCCGATGTCAGACGCGACCACGCCGCCGCGGCCGTGCGATCGAAATAGGTTTCGATCTCGCCGCGCCGTGTTGTGTAAGTCGTGTCCATATCTTGCGTCGTCATAATCCGCTTACTTTCCTCGCTCAATCAAAGCCTAGAAAATCAAAGATCTCGCGATCCTTCATCGAGCGTGCATCGCAAGGCGTAGCGCCTGCCCAGAGCGATGCTGCCAATCGAAGATATTCGTTTTGAACCAAATCAACTTCCGGCGTTGAATCCATCTCGAACAGAACCGATTTCTTGAGACGGCTAATGCGGATCGCATCAACATCGGGAAGATGCGCAAGGCGCTTCAATCCTGTTGCATCAGCAAAGCGATCAATCTGGTCAGTATCTTTCGAGCGATTGGCAATGACGCCACCGACGCGGACGCCATAATTTTTGGCCTTTGCATTGATGGCCGCAACGATGCGGTTCATTGCGAAAATCGAGTCGAAATCATTCGCCGCAACGATCAAGGCAAGATCGGCATGTTGAAGCGGTGAAGCGAAGCCGCCGCACACCACGTCACCCAACACGTCGAAAATGACGACATCCGTATCTTCGAGAAGATGATGTTCTTTGAGAAGTTTTACCGTCTGGCCGACGACATAACCGCCGCAACCCGTGCCGGCAGGCGGTCCGCCCGCTTCGACGCAGAGAACGCCATTATAGCCTTCATAGACGAAATCTTCCGGGCGCAATTCTTCCGAGTGGAAGTCAACGCTTTCGAGAACATCGATGACGGTCGGCACAAGTCGCTTTGTCAGCGTAAAGGTCGAATCATGTTTCGGGTCACAGCCAATTTGCAAAACGCGCTTACCGAGTTTTGAAAAGGCTGCAGACAAATTCGACGAGGTCGTCGATTTACCGATACCGCCCTTGCCATAAACGGAAAAGACTTTTGCGGTGCCAATGCTGGCGGTCGGATCAAGATGAACTTGAACGCTTCCTTCACCATCACCACGTGCGGGTGGTTTTTTGGGCATACGGTCGAGAAGAATCGTGCTCATGCGGCAGCCTCCACGGATATGCCCTCGAGTCTATCCTCGAGATCTTCGCTCGCGCGTTCGAGCGCGGCGAGGGTTTCGGCATCAGGGTTCCAGAAATCTCGTCTTTGGGCTTCGAGCAGACGGTTCGCGAGTTTCACCGCTGCTTTAGGGTTGAGCGCGGCCAAGCGATTACGCATCGCTTCATCGAGCACAAAAGTTTCGGTTGCCTTTTGGTAGACCCAAGGCTGGACTTGTCCGGTTGTTGCCGACCAGCCCATTGTATTCGTCAAATGGCTTTCGATTGACCGAACGCCTTCATGGCCATGCTTCAACATGCCCTCATACCATTTTGGATTGAGAAGCCGTGTGCGGCTTTCAAGCGCGACTTGTTCAGAGAGCGTGCGCACAACGCCCGCACCGCGTGTCTGATCGCCGATATAAACGGGGATCGCTTCACCGCGTTGTTTTTCTGCCGCACGCGAAATACCGCCGAGCGAGTCAAAATAATGATCGATCGTCGTGACGCCGAGTTCAACCGACTCGAGATTTTGATAAGCGAGATCGACGCCGCGTAATACGGCCTGCATCATCGCCGTCTGTGACGACGCTTTGCCATCGCGACCATGAGCAAAGCTCTTGCGGGCGCTGAATACCGCGCCGAGCTCATCTTCATCATCCCAACGACCATTCTCGATCATCATATTCACATTGGCGCCATATGCGCCGTCCGCATTCGAGAACACGCGGAGCGCAGCTGTATCGAGCGTGCAGTTTTGTTCCTGCATCACGTGAAGCGCGTGTTTGCGGATGAAATTCATCTCAACCGGTTCATCAGCGCTGGCGGCGAGATAGGCCGCTTCCGCGAGCATCTTTGTTTGCAAAGGAAGGAGATCCCGGAAGATGCCCGAAAGCGTCAGCATGACATCGATGCGGGGGCGACCGAGCTTTTCGAGCGGAATCAGGGACGCACCGCAAAGCCGTCCATAGGAATCCCATTTCGGCTCGGCGCCCATCAAAGCGAGCGCTTGCGCAATGGGACCGCCCTCGCTTTTGAGATTATCCGTGCCCCACAAAACGAGCGCGATGGTTTCCGGCAGAGCGCGGCCACTGGCACGATGTGTGGTCAAAAGAAGCTCAGCCTGTTTCGCGCCATCCTTCAACGCAAATGCGGAGGGCAGGCGGAACGGATCGAAGCCGTGAATGTTACGGCCGGTCGGTAAAATTTCTGGCGTGCGTACAAGATCACCGCCGGCAACGGGACGAATGAAACGACCGTCAAGCGCACGCAACAAGGCCGACAATTCGGTTTCGTCTTGCAACATCGCTTCGGCATCGGTGAGACGTTTTGCATCAACGCCTGCCTCTTTGAGGCTTGCCAATGTCGAAGCGCGTTCTTCGGCATCCATGGTCTGGCCGACAATATGAAGACCATGTGGAATGAGCGTGTATTCGAGTTCGAGAATTGCGCTTTGCAAAGCGGTAATTCTCTTTGCGTGATCATCCCAAAGCGGTTCGGCTTCCGAGAGATCAAGACCGGCTGCTTGCGCTTGAATAAGCTGACCAAGATCGGACACTTCCGATGAACCAGGCTCAAGTGTGCGATAACGCGTGAGCGAGGCTTTAAGATCAACTAGACCGCGATAGAGCCCCGCTTGCGATAAAGGCGGTGACAAATAGCTGATGAGCGTCGCGCCTGAGCGGCGTTTCGCGATGGTGCCTTCTGACGGATTATTTGCCGCGTAGAGATAGAGATTCGGCGTCGTG
>RFXE01000091.1 GCA_009921785.1 Alphaproteobacteria bacterium | reverse complement strand
CAGCGCGATAAAGACTATATCGTCCGTAATGACGAAGTTGTGATCATTGACGAATTCACCGGCCGCATGATGCCAGGCCGTCGCTATTCGGAAGGACTGCATCAAGCGCTTGAAGCCAAAGAACATGCAAAGGTGCAGCCTGAGAACCAGACGCTCGCTTCGATCACATTCCAGAATTATTTCCGCCTCTATTCAAAGCTCGCCGGTATGACGGGCACAGCCTCGACGGAAGCGGATGAATTCATGGACATCTACCGGCTCGATGTTGTTGAAATTCCCACCAATATTCCGGTGAAGCGCCTTGATGAAGACGATGAAGTCTATCGCTCGGAAACCGAGAAACATCGCGCGATCATTCGCGAGATTGATGAGGCGATGAGCAAGGGCCAACCCATTCTCGTTGGTACAACATCGATTGAGAAATCAGAAATGCTGGGCGAATTGCTCAGCAAGCACGGCTTCAAGATCATCGACTTCACAGACCCCAAGGCGATGATGCCGATCTATGAAGCGGCGAAGAATGGTAAGCCGGCAAAACGCTTTGCGATTTTGAATGCACGCTTCCATGAACAAGAAGCCTATATTGTTGCGCAAGCCGGCGTTCCCGGTGCGGTGACGATTGCCACCAATATGGCGGGTCGCGGCACGGATATTCAGCTGGGCGGCAATATCGCAATGCGCATTCGTCACGAGCTTGCCGGCATGGACGCTGGCCCCGCGCGTGATGAAGCGGAAGCCGCAATCCGCGCTGAAGTGGCCATTCTTAAAGAGAAGGCATTGAATGCAGGCGGACTTTATGTCGTCGGCACCGAGCGGCATGAAAGCCGCCGCATTGATAATCAGTTGCGCGGCCGCTCTGGTCGCCAAGGTGATCCGGGGCGCTCAAAATTCTATCTCTCGCTGCAAGATGATTTGATGCGGATTTTCGGATCGGATCGCATGGACGGCATGTTGCAAAAGCTTGGTCTTAAAGAAGACGAAGCCATCATCCATCCGTGGATCAATAAAGCGATCGAGAAAGCGCAGCAGAAAGTTGAAGCGCGCAATTTTGACATGCGCAAAAACATTCTAAAATATGACGACGTGATGAATGACCAGCGCAAGGTCGTGTTCGAACAGCGTCGCGAATTCATGGCTGAAGAGAGCGTGCGCCCGACTATTGATGATATGCGTCATGGCGTGATCGACGATGTCGTTGCGCGGCATATTCCGGAAGGCGCTTATCCCGAACAATGGGATGTGCCCGGCCTTGAAGAAATGGCGACGCGTGTTCTCGGCTTGCAGCTTCCTGTCGCAGAGTGGGCAAAGGAAGAAGGTATCGCCGATGAAGAGTTGCGCGAGCGGTTGAGAAAAGCGGCTGATGAAGCCTATCAACGCCGTATCGAGAAGAACACGCCCGACATTATGACTTATGTCGAAAAGCAAGTTCTCTTGCAGACACTTGATCATCTCTGGCGCGAGCATCTCGTGACGCTTGATCATTTGCGCCAAGTGATTGGCTGGCGCGGTTACGCGCAACGTGATCCGCTGAATGAATATAAGAGCGAAGCGTTCGAACTCTTCAATGGATTGATCACGCATTTGCGCGAACAAGTTACGAGCCAGATGATGCGCATTGAAGTGATGTTCCAAGCGCCGCCGCCGCCGACACCGCCGCCGATGGAAACGATCCACGCTGATCCTATCACCGGTGAAAATGAAGAGGCGCGTCCGCAATTGGCGTCATCCGCGCCGGTTGAGCGCGATCCGGCAAAGCCTTCAACATGGGGTCGTGTTGGCCGCAATGAGCCTTGCCCTTGTGGTTCGGGCAAGAAATTTAAACATTGTCATGGCGCTGAAGCGTAATTGCCGGTCTTTGTTTGTGTCTTCGCCGCGCATCTACGACGATTGTTTCGTCGTCGTGATTGTGTGAGTAGGTTTTATGGCGCGCGCTGGTCTTGCTGAAGACGGCATGGGTAAGCGGCGCCTGATACCTGAATCGATGATTTTGCCGCTTGTGATTGCGAGCGCGCTTTTTCTAGAAAACATGGATTCAACGGTGCTGGCGACATCATTGCCAGCCATTGCGATTGATCTCGGAATCGATCCCATTGTTTTGAAGCTTGCTTTTACGTCTTATCTTTTAAGTCTTGCCGTATTCATTCCCATAAGTGGTTGGATGGCGGAGCGCTTTGGCGCACGTCATATCTTCCGTGCAGCAATTGCCGTTTTCACACTCGCGTCATTGGCATGCGCCTTCACAACCACTTTACCAGGGTTCATTGCCGCGCGGTTCGTGCAAGGTATGGGTGGCGCCATGATGGTGCCGGTTGGACGCTTCGTTCTTGTCCGTGCCGTGCCTAAATCCGAACTTGTGCAGGCATTGTCCTATCTCACTTTACCTGCACTTATAGGTCCGGTGATCGGCCCCTTAATTGGCGGATTTCTTACCACCTATTTTCACTGGCGCTGGATCTTCTTTATCAATTTGCCCATGGGCATTCTTGGCATGGTGCTCGCTACGCGTTTCATACCCAATGTGAAAGGGGATCAACGCGCGCCGCTTGATGGTGTTGGTTTTATTTTGTCGGGCCTAGGCCTCTCGAGTCTCGTCTTTGGATTGACGATTCTTGGTCGTGATCTCTTGCCGTTAGCGGCCGCACCAGGTCTTATTCTCTTTGGGCTTATTTGTTTGGGTTTCTATGTCCTTCATGCAAAGCGCATTGATCATCCCATTTTAAAGCTTTCGCTTTTGTCCCTACCCACTTTTCGTACGAGCGTTATGGGGGGCTTCTTTTTTCGCGCCGGTATCGGTTCCAATCCGTTTCTTTTGCCTTTGATGCTTCAAATTGGCTTTGGTCTTTCCGCCTTTCAATCCGGATCTTTGACATTTGCGTCGTCTGCCGGTGCTTTGATTATGAAATTCACCGCGCCGCGCATTTTGAAGCGGTTTGGCTTCAGACAAATTTTGATTATGAACGGGTTGATCAGCGCGGCATTTTTTGGTGCGATTGCCGTATTTTCAGCAGCGACACCGCATTTTATCATTCTAGCTATCTTGCTGACAGGCGGGTTTTTCCGCTCGCTTCAATTCACCTGTCTCAATGCAATTGCCTATGCGGAGGTCGAGCAGAATGATTTGAGTCGGGCCTCGAGTTTTGCCAGTGTAGTTCAACAAATTTCAGGATCGATGGGCGTCGCTTTTGCAGCGATCATTCTCGAAAGCCTTCAATATATAAGAGGCGATCTCACCTTGCAGCCTGAGGATTTCAGAATTGCCTTCGCGATTGTGGCAGTTCTTGTCGCGAGTTCAGTTCTGTTTCATCGACGCCTTGATGCAAAGGCGGGTGCCGATGTGTCGGGCCATACCGCATAGCAATCAATTTAAGAACATAAGAGGTAAAGACTATGGGATTGAAAAAGATCGGACCAACAGAGATTGGCCTTCAACATCGCCTGATCTGCCATTGCGGTTCTGTTGAACTCGAACTGGATCTACCCGACGGCGTTGTTGATCCACGGCGGTGCGATTGTTCTTTCTGTCGCCGACGCGGAGCGATTGCCGGAAGTATTCCGGAAGATGGCTTCCGCGTTGTGAAGGGTGCCGATCATCTCAAGCGCTATCAATTTGGAACAAAGATCGCCGAACATTTTTTCTGCGATACATGCGGAATATATACGCATCATCGGCGGCGTTCATTCCCTAATATCTTTGGATATAATGTGGGATGTCTTGAGGGCGTAAATCCTTATGATCTCGGCGAAGTAACGGTTTTTGATGGCGTTAATCATCCGTCTGATCGCGTCGATCCCAAGTGAGAGGGTGGACATACACGTCTATCAAAATAACTGCCTGGCCCCATTAAATTTTATTTGCACATTTTCGGGGAGAGCAAGAAGGTTGCCACCAATTTCAAAGCCTTGGTAAGAACGGCTTCGAAAAAAATCGGATATAAAAAGGCGATCGGTTTTCAAAATCTCAATGAAAGCGAGGGGTTGATTTTTTTTGAAAAGAGTCGTCGCGCCCCTTAATGCCCGATCTTCCATACCCTCGATGTCCATTTTAATAAAATCAACCGGCTCATCAAAATCATCGAGCGTTACAGTCTTTATATCTTCTGAAGATGAAAGACTCATAGATTTGTTATCGCTGAGTTGCGGTGCCATCAATTCCAGCCCGCCAAAATTATTTCTGGCTGTGTAATCAGGCAATCTGATCTGAATGGTTTCATCGCCCTTATCGCTTACCGCCACGTTGTGAGTTATGACGGATAAAACACCGTTTAGCGCCAATGTGCCGTTCAACATATTGAATATCGGCCTTTGAGCTTCGAAGGCTCTAATCTTTATTTTTGGTCCGAAGTGCTTCGCAAGAGCGAGACTGTGGGTGCCGATATTCGCGCCAACATCATAGAATATAAGTTGTTCTTTGTTTTTAAATTGATTTTCAATGATACGGATGATGAGATTGATTTCTTGACGTTCCCATCCGCCTGTTTTCAGGATCGATTGCCCGATAATTTGATCATTTATATTAATGATGATGGGCCCATCTTGTGAATGGACGACAATATTTGGTGAAGGCATTATACGATAATACCGTGTTCGCGTTGATGATGTTTTTTTACGCAACACTATCGGATCAAATGATCCACTACACAAAACACATATAATATAAATGAGAAACTTTATCCGCGTGGCGGAGGCAAGGGAACCGGCGCGGTATTGGCAAGACTATCGGCATCGCTTATTGATGATGTTGTTCCAAACCATTTCTCAAAAAAGGATGGATCAGACTTGGATGCGTCTGCTTTGGGAGTCGATGCGCTGGCTTGCGTTGCGTTACCGATTGCCGCGCCTGAAGCATCGGCATTATCGGTCAAAGCCTGAGCCGGCGCTTCAGCAATCACATTGCCTTTTAGATCAAGCTTTTGTTCTTTCACGGCAGCCAAGGCTTCAGGGCGGCTGAATTCGCCAGAGGCTGCATATTTTTCTAAGATCTTCTTTTTTGCGGGATCGCGGAAGAAAATATTCTGATCACCATCCGAATAGCTCATGCGTACGGGGCTAAATCCACCGGCGATAAGGCTTGCGACTTTTGCGTCATCCTCGCGCATTTTGGCGCTAACAGCTGCCGCATCGGGATCGGAAACGGTTTCACCGCATCCCGGCGCATCTGTTGCACCGAATGTGTAACGCGTCCCACAATAATCGACCGCCATGTCGCGTTTTGTGACTTCGAAGCGATCATTGCCTTCCTTCAAATTTTTCCAGAAAGGCATATTGGTATCATTGCGAAACTTCGCGAGATTTTCAGCGGTCATACGGAAGGGGTATGATTGAAACTGCACGGCCTTCTGACCACCTTGGAAGGCTTCACGCATCACCGCGTAAATCTCATCCATTTGATCATTCGTCATCGCGTAGCATCCGCGTGACGAGCAGGTGCCATGCACCATGATGTCACCACCCGTACGACCGAGTGAACGCTCCATCGCATTCGGATAACCAACATTGAATGAAAGCCACAATGCTGAATTCGGATTCATTTGCCCCGGCGTAACGGTGTAGAATCCTTCCGGCACTTGGCGATCACCTTCGCGCGTCTTCGGACCAAGCTGGCCTGACCAGCGACACACGGGATAGGTCTTCAGCAGGGCGTATTGACCGGCGCGTGTCCGTTTCCAAATTTCGATTTCGGATTCCTTTTTGAATGCCCGGATCACAATCGGCTGATTGCGGTCAGTGCCGATTGTATCCATTGCGGCGAGCGTTTCTGCGGGAATCGTTGATGCGGCGGCGCGCGATGAAATTTGTTCGCGACGTTCCAGGCTGCATCCGGCAAGCAGTGTGAGCGTGAGAAGAAGGGCTGCACCCTTTGATAAGCGCATAAACATCAGCAGGTTCCGGCCGGATAATTTCGATTCGGAATGATCTTATCCATCGCCTCTTTATCAGGTCTTAACGATAAGGCCCAGTAATTTACCTAATGTCGAGGCTGTTCAGAGCTTTCGGCCAATACCAAGAAATTTATCGGCGCGCTTTGACCGGACCTGATCGCTTGAAAGCGGCGCGAGCGTTTTGAGCGCCGTCTCAATCGATGAGCCGACCGATTTGATGGCTGCTTCAGGATCGCGATGCGCACCGCCGACGGGTTCGGACACGATCCCATCAATAATGCCGAATTTTAACAGATCCTGTGCGGTAATCTTCATATTTGTGGCAGCGTCTTGCGCCTTCGCGGCATCACGCCACAAAATCGAAGCGGAGGCTTCAGGGGAAGCTACCGTGTAAATTGAATGTTCCAGCATCAAGACACTGTTGGCGCTGGCAATCGCAACCGCGCCGCCTGAACCGCCTTCACCAATCACGACCGCAACATTTGGCGTGCCGAGCGCAAGGCAGGCTTCTGTCGAGCGGGCAATGGCTTCTGCTTGGCCGCGCTCTTCCGCGCCAATACCGGGATAGGCGCCTGCTGTATCGACAAAGGAAATCACAGGCAGGCCGAACCGGTCGGCGAGTTCCATCAAACGGATCGCTTTGCGATAGCCCTCGGGCATCGCCATGCCGAAATTATGACGGATACGGCTTTCTGTATCCCAGCCTTTTTCTTGACCGATGATGCAAACGGATTGTCCTTTGAACCGACCAAGCCCGCCGACAATCGCTTCATCCTCACCGAAGGCGCGGTCGCCCGCGAGTGGTGAAAAATCTTCGATCAGCCTTGTGATGTAATCTTTGAAATGCGGCCGCAAAGGATGGCGCGCGACCATCGCTTTTTGCCAAGGGGTGAGCGCGCTGTAGAGGTCTTTCAGCAGCGCCTGCGCCTTGGTTTCCAAGCGGTTGATTTCGTCATTGAGCGCCACAGATCCGCCAGCGGCGACCACTCCGGTCAGCTCATCGATTTTTGCATCGATTTCGGCGACGGCTTTTTCAAAATCGAGATAGGAACGCATCAGCCAAGCCTTGTTGCATGCGGCGCCCGGGAGGCGGGCGCAGAGTACTGACGTCAGAGCGGGGTTTCGTCAAGCCGACGGGGGCTCGGGGCGGGAATGAGAACGGGCGCGAGCGC
>RFXE01000010.1 GCA_009921785.1 Alphaproteobacteria bacterium | reverse complement strand
TAATCCGGCACTAGTCTTTGTGATGACATAGGCGGGCGGACATAAGGTTCGGAAGGTGCGTGGCGTGGCGGTAAAGTAAGGGGCTTGAACGGCTCGTACTTATAAGGGATCAGGCTTAGTAGATGCCGGATACAATTTAGGCGGGCTTTTTGTTTATTGTCCGCGTCCACCACATACCAAGGCGAGAGATCCGTGTCAGTGGCTGCGAACATCCGGTCTTTGGCGCGCGAATAATCAGTCCAAAGATCGCGTGCTTTGATATCCATCGGGCTGAGCTTCCATTGCTTTAACGGATTTGTTGCCCGTTCCTGCAGGCGCTTTTCTTGCTCTTCCTCGCTCACGGAAAACCAAAATTTCACGAGATGAATTCCATCTCGGATAAGTAAGGCTTCAAAATCAGGGCAATCTTTCAGAAAGGACTCATATTCAGTCTTTGTGCAAAAGCCCATAACATGTTCGACGCCTGCGCGATTATACCATGACCGATCAAAGAGGATGATTTCACCTGCGGCGGGTAAATGCGAGACATAACGTTGAAAATACCATTGCGTTTTTTCTGTTTCGGTTGGCACGCCAAGCGCGGCGATACGACAAAAACGCGAATTAAGTGGTTCAGCAATGCGTTTGATAACACCGCCTTTGCCTGCGCCATCACGGCCCTCGAATATGACGACGATCCGGGCGCCTGTTTTTTGTGCCCATTGCTGCATGTGAATCAGTTCGAGGTCGAGCGCTTCGAGTTCGTGATTGTAAAGCTTGGAAGGCAATGACCCATCAGAGCTTGCGTGTGGATCATGCTTGATGATCGCGCTTTCGCTTAAATCCCCCGCGTCGTGATGGTGATTTTTCTTCTCTTTCTTTGCCATGAATAAGAGCCCTCTATGTTGTTGTGGATTTTCTTACTCAAACTAACATTGCCTGTGGCCGGAGATTTTATCGGTTTAGACAGGAAAGTCGATGAGGGGGTAACGCGGTCCTTCGTAAGGCCCTATGATGACTCTATAGGACCGCGTATAAAAAAGATCGCCTTTGAGGGGCGAACCGTGCTACCCCGCGCTTTATGCGTGAGAGTGATGAAACGTTTTCGGGCGAGGAGAGTGATCTCCTGTCCTTTACAGTTGCGGACGAACAGCAAGGCGAGCGGCTAGACCGGTTTCTTGCAGTATCAGTCCCTGAAGTGTCACGTACGCGGTTGAAAGCGCTTGTCCTTGAAGGGCATGTCACGATGGACGGCGCGCCGATTGATGATCCTGGCCAGAAGCTTCGTGCTGGCGCTTTAATCACATTGCAGTTGCCAGAACCTGAACCGGCTGAGCCGATGGCCGAGAATATCCCGCTCGCCATTGTGTATGAGGATGAGGATCTGATTGTCATCGACAAGCCTGCGGGCCTTGTTGTTCACCCGGCCTCGGGTCATCAGACGGGTACACTCGTAAACGCGCTCCTCGGTCATTGCGGCGCGAGTCTTTCCGGGATCGGCGGCGTCAAACGCCCCGGCATTGTCCATCGTCTCGATAAGGATACGTCGGGCCTCTTGGTCGTGGCCAAGAATGATCGCGCGCATCAGGGGCTTGCAGCTCAATTTGCCGATCATGGCCGGACAGGGCCTCTAGTCCGCACTTATTCGGCTTTGCTCTGGGGCGTACCGGAGCGAAAGAGTGGCACTGTTGATGCGCCCCTTGATCGCTCCTCGATTCACCGCGACCGGATGGCCGTGGTGAAGCCAGGGCGTGGTCGTGAGGCGATCACCCATTTCTCGACCGAAGCCCGCTTTGCGGCCGAGAATGGCGCGCCGGTGGCCACACTTGTGGCCTGTCAGCTCGAGACGGGCCGGACACATCAGATCCGTGTCCATATGGCCCATATCGGACATCCTTTGATCGGCGATCCCGTCTATGGCACTGGGTTTAAAACAAAATCTGGCCTTCTTGCCCCGCGCGCGAAGGCGGCGGTCGAAAATTTTTCGCGCCAAGCGCTTCATGCGCGGGAACTCGGCTTTGCCCATCCGCGTTCTGGTGAGGAGCTCTTGTTTGAAAGTCCTTTGCCAGCCGATTTTGAGGCGTTGATTGCGGACTTCGGAGTGCCGCTTGCGTAATCGCAAACGATTGGGCCCTATTGCCCCCTTTTTGCCATGGTTTCTTGCCCTATATGTGTAAATCCGGTTGGCGTAATGCAACCACACTTGGTCTGCCGCGTAATTTGGGGACCTTAGACGGAGGATGTTATGGCGTCTTCGAGCCTACCCTTACTTGCCGCTGACGGCGGACTGTCGCGCTATCTCGCCGAGATCCGCCGCTTTCCGATGCTGCAGCCTCAGGAAGAATTTATGCTCGCCAAAAGCTGGCGTGAGCATGGCGATTCCGAAGCGGCGCATAAACTTGTGACATCGCATCTGCGCCTCGTTGCCAAAATTGCGATGGGTTATCGCGGCTATGGGTTGCCGATTGGCGAAGTGATTTCCGAAGGCAATGTTGGCTTGATGCAAGCGGTCAAACGCTTCGAGCCCGATAAAGGCTTTCGTCTTGCGACTTATGCGATGTGGTGGATCAAAGCCGCCATTCAAGAATATATTCTGCGTTCATGGTCGCTTGTGAAAATGGGCACGACCGCGAACCAGAAAAAGCTCTTCTTCAATCTGCGTAAAGCCAAGAGCCAGATCGCGGCTTTGGGTGAGGGTGATTTGCGCCCTGAGCAAGTCAAGACGATTGCGACAAAACTCGGCGTTGAAGAACGAGAAGTTATCGAAATGAATCGCCGTCTCGGTGGTGATGCCTCTTTGAACACGCCTTTGCGCGCAGATGGCGAAGGCGATGGCGAATGGCAGGATTGGCTTGTTGATGATGCGCCTTCGCAGCAAACCATTCTCGAAGAAGACGAAGAAGCAAGCTTCCGCCATCAAGCTTTGATGAGCGCCTTGAGTGTTCTCAATGATCGCGAGCGGCGCATTTTTGAGGCCCGCCGTTTGGCGGAAGATCCTGTAACTCTCGAAGAATTGTCAGAAGAATTCGGTGTGTCGCGCGAACGTGTGCGGCAGATCGAAGTGCGCGCTTTTGAGAAAGTTCAAAAGGCCGTGCAGGACCACATGGCGCTGCGCAATGTCAGCGTGCCGTCTCTCGCACTTCCGGGCGCTGACGCTCGTTAAGTAAGCACATTATTTCCAAGCTTGGATCGCGTCTTCAAAGACGCGATCGCCTGTCTTGCCTTTTTCAAACAAGAGCAGGGCGCGTTTGCCTGTCGTAAAACGGACTTGGATAAAGAACCAGTTTTGTTTCTGGATCAGTTCGATATTGCGTTTCATATCAGCTTGTAGTCCATTTAGCCCGACCAAAAAGACATTATCGGAGACAGGCACAGGAATACCGGCCAGAGCAACACCGCGCGTTTTTTCATCCGGCCGTAATTCAGGAATGCTGATATCACGGATCTTGCCATTCGGTGCGTCACCGACAGATTGAAAATTCACTTCGATCAAATAGGCGTTCGCCGATGAAAGATCACGATTTTTTCTAAAGAGAAGTGATGCGGTTAGGCCTGCTTCTGACAGGTCAATCGTCGCGCGCACACCGAGATCCGCAGCGCCTGTTGTGCCTGAGGTCAGTGTGTCTAATTTCCAAGTCACACGACCTTCAGTCTTTTTCGCATCACCAATTCCGCCCGCTTGTTCTTCGATAAACACCGCACGCGTGATAAGCGGATTCGTTCCCGTATTTGCCTGATCATTTGTCGCCGTGCCGGATTGTGATGTACCGCTGAGTTGCGGCTCATCGGGTTCTGCCGGGAGACGATCAACAAATTTTGTTGGCGAAGAAACAACATCAGCGGTTTGATCGGGCGTTTTTGGTGACAATTCACTCTCAGCATTGCGATTGAGGAATTCAGCAACGCCCGCAACCGCCGCCATAAGGGCAAGCAACACAAGAAGAAGAATCATGAGGCGCAGAAGCGGGCCTTTGTAAGGGCTCGTTTCAGTTTTCTGTTGCGCGAGAATAATCCCCGTTGTGGGCGTGAAAGCGCGTGGTTCGGGAACAGGAATCGGAGCGATATCATTTTCCCGTAAAATCTCGTCAGGCTCACTTTCATCTGCTTCGGGAGAAGGAAGCACTTCGTCTTCTGAAGGAGCGAAGGGCTGATCGAGCGTGTTTGGTAAACTTACAGATGCTTCATTCGGTTCTTGGGTTGAAGTGTCATCAGGTTCGAACGTAGCGGCCGGAAGCGGGCGCGCAAAAAATTCACGGGGCGATAAGGGCGCAATAGGCACCTCATCAAGAGGCGTTGCTAGCGGTAAGCTTGTTACCGGAATGGCAAACGCTTCATCTTCCGTTTTGCTCTCGCTCGTTTGCTCCTCGAGAGAGGGTTCGTCATGCGATGACTCTTCAGGCGTTGAAGGCAGCGCCTGATCGGGCTCATAATCAATCGTGCTTGGCTCTTCCTCGAATGATGAGACCGTTTCATTTTCTGGAGCGAGCGGCTCAACCTCGGATGCAACCGGAGTTACTTCTTTTGGTGTCACAAAACGTGAAAAGCCGGGGATGTCTTTTCGAAGAGGCGTTTGGCTGGGTATTTCACCTTGCGACAAAAGCGTTGTGCTTTGGTCGGGGGGCGTTGGTTGCGGTGGAGCGCTGACAGGCGGTGTTTGTTTTTGGCGTGCAAGAATATGGCGCTCGACACGGCGAATAGCGGATTCAAGTTCTATCCGCTCTTTGAGAATGTTTTTGTCAGAACGAGGTGGATCGGCGGCTCGCAATTGCTGATCAAGCATATCGACAAGACGGCGATAGACGACCTGCCGCTCTTCTGGCGTAGCTCCAGCCAGAGGCTCAATCGTGGGGGAGATCAGCGCGTAGTAATCGACCATTGCGCTTTCCTCACGCGGATGATGTGTCCGCGTCAAGCCTCAAAGGGATTTTGTACCAGGATCGTGTCCTCGCGCTCCGGACTAGTCGATACAAGCGCCACAGGGGCACCGATCAATTCTTCAACGCGGCGGACATATTTAATCGCTTGTGCCGGCAAGTCTTTCCAAGACCGCGCACCACTGGTGGCATCGCTCCAGCCTTCGATTGTTTCATAGATTGGCTCGACCCGCGCCTGCTGTGCTTGACTTGCGGGGAGATAGTCGATTGTTGCGCCATCGAGACGATAACCGGTGCAGATTTTAATTTCATCAAAGCCGTCGAGAATATCGAGCTTAGTGAGCGCGATGCCATTGATGCCTGATGTACGAACCGTTTGACGCACAAGCACGGCATCAAACCAGCCGCAGCGACGCTTGCGACCTGTGACCGTTCCGAATTCATGACCGCGTGTGCCAATGCGTTCGCCAATTTCATCATGCAATTCGGTGGGGAATGGACCTTCACCAACACGTGTTGTGTAAGCTTTAGCAATGCCAAGAACATAACCGACTGAACCCGGTCCCATTCCCGACCCTGTCGCAGCTTGTCCGGCGACCGTGTTTGATGATGTCACATAGGGATAGGTGCCGTGATCAACATCGAGAAGCGCGCCTTGCGCGCCTTCAAACAAAATGCGCTTACCCGCGCGGCGTTCTTCATCCATCAAACGCCATACAACATCCATATAGGGCAACACGCGCGGGGCGATGTCAGTCAATTCTTTGATCACAACGGATGCGTCGAATTCAGGCAAGCCTGCACCACGGCGAAGTGCATTGTGGTGAAGCAATAAACGATCAACGCGTGACGGTAATGTCTCAGGTTCTGCAAGATCCATGAGTCTGATCGCACGACGGCCGACTTTATCTTCATAAGCCGGACCAATGCCGCGTTTCGTTGTGCCGATGGTTGTTCCGGCAGGGCCTGATTCACGCAAACCATCAAGTTCGCGATGGACAGAAAGAATAAGCGCCGCATTTTCGGCAACGCGAAGATTGTCGCGGGTAATGATGACGCCTTGTGCTTTGAGGCGATCAATTTCGGCAACGAGCGCATAAGGATCAAGCACAACACCATTGCCGATGACGCCAAGCTTGCCGGGGCGCACAACACCCGAGGGCAGCAAGGATAATTTGTAGGTCATGCTGCCGATGACGAGCGTGTGCCCAGCATTATGGCCGCCTTGAAAACGCACGACTGTGTCGGCTTGCTCTGAGAGCCAATCGACGAGCTTGCCTTTGCCCTCATCGCCCCATTGGGCGCCGACCACCACGACATTTCCCATGATCTTTATCCTTGTCGCAACAAAAAGCCCCGGATCTCCGCAAGTCGGAGGGCCGAGGCTTGCGGCGAACCGATAAAGCATTTTCCCGACAAAGGGAAAGCAGAATCGCCCTTAGGCTTCAAAAATCAGGGGATGTTTGCGGTCTGGGGATCATGGAGACCTTATCGCATGATCTCGTCCGAAAACCGGTTCCCACTTTTCGGGATCATGGGGTCATTTACGCATGATCTCGTCCGAAAACCGGTGCCCACTTTTCGGGATCATGCGCGGCCGCGCGCCGATTTGGTCGGTTTGACGTAATGAGCGATGAAATTCCGCAATTCCGTCAGTCTTTTTGTCGGATCGAGGATTTCGGCATCAAGACCATGTTTCCAAGCGAGATCGCGGCGGGTTGGGTCCTCGCCCATGGCCCGCAATTCCGCGACATAGGCCGCATGGTCTAAATCGGATTGGACAAAGCCCTCGGCCAATAATGTCGGCTTATAGCGGTCGAGAATGACCGAGAGTTCCTGAAGGCTGAATTCCGGATGATATTGCACGCCCCAGAATACGCCGCCCTCATGGCGGATTTCAGCGGCCTGCACGGCTGTAAGGCTGTTTTTGGCAAGAACAGTTACATCACCCGGCAAAGTCGAGACGAGATCGAGATGGATCGCCGGCGCATCCCATGAGTCCGGTCGGCCTTCGAGAAGCGGATGGCTCTCGCCCGCTTCGGTCTTAGTGAGGCGCCGCGCAAAGCCCACTTCGCGGCCGAGCGGATTTGCTTGAACATCGCCGCCCGCAGCCAGTGCGCCCATTTGTAAGCCCCAGCATGAGCCGAAAACGGGGGTGCGGGATTTGAACACCGCGCGCATCAAATCGACTTGGCGGAGAATTTCCGGCGTGGCGTGATAGGCATTAAGCGCCGAGCCTGTGAGATAAATGCCGTCATAAGATTCAAGCCCCGCGACATCCGGAAGGTTGGCTCCTTCATCAGCAGGGAAGGCGACGTCATAGATCGAGTCGGGTTCTATCCCTTGCAGCGTTGCGCCATAGGAGTCCGAATAGGTTTTGCCATAAGTGTCACGATGGCGTTCTCGCGGGCCTTTGACATTGCCTTCGACGACAAGAAATCTGAGTGCCATTCAGTCCCCCGAGCTTAGTTTTTGTGCTTCCAAGCGCTGATAGCATGGGGAATCGCTCACCGGAATGATGAAATTTTGTCGCGTCCCTCATGTCGCATCGGGGGTTGCGTATGGCCGTTTACCGGTTCAGGAACGCTTTATGAAAGCAATAATTGACCCGTTGAAGCGCATGGGCGCCTCAAATCCTTATCTTCTACTCACACTCACAATGTTGATGTGGAGTGCGAATGGCATTGCCGGTCGGTTAGCCATTGGCGAAGTCTCGCCGATGGTCATCGTAACCTTGCGGTGGTTGATTTCCTGCAGTCTATTATTTGCCTTTGCGTTTAATCGCATTCGTGAAGATTGGTTGATCCTCAAAAATCATGTCTTGCGTCTCGTGCTCGGTGCGATTTTTGGGTTCACCGGATTTAATGCGATTTTTTATCTTTCGGCGCATCACACAAGCGCTGTGAATATGACGATCCTGCAAGGATCATTGCCGATTTTTGTTTTAATGGGCGCGGCGATTTTTCAACGCACACCACTAACTTTATTGCAGGCCATCGGCATTCCGTTCACCATGGCTGGTGTGATTGCGGTTGCAAGCCAAGGTGATATCGACGTTCTTCTTGGTTTCAAATTCAACATTGGTGATATCGGTCTTGTAATCGCGTGTTTGAGTTATGCGATTTATACGCTGATGTTACGCAATCGCCCAAAAGTGTCTGGTCTCGGTTTCTTTGCGATTGTCGCGCTCGCGGCTTTCATTACATCGCTGCCGCTTTTAGGACTCGAGATGGCAATTGGTGCCGCGCAATGGCCAACCCCTGAAGGCTGGTTGATTATCGCCTTTATCGGTATTTGTCCGTCTCTGCTCGCACAACTTTTCTTTTTGAAAGCGGTCGAATTGATTGGACCCGGCCGTGCATCGGTCTTCACCAATCTTGTGCCGATCTTTGGGCCGTTATTGGCGGTTGCTGCTTTGGGTGAGCCGTTCCACCTTTACCACGCGATTGCATTAGCGCTTGTGCTCGGCGGCATTATGCTCGCCGAATGGCGGCGTGCCTAAAAAAATTTAAGCAGAAGCAGAGCGCGGATTTGTAAGTGCTGCATCACTTTTTGCGGTGGGTAAAAGTTCTGCCCAGTTGGCGGCAGCGCCTTCCATCGCGCGACCGATCAATACGATGACAGGACCATTACGTTCTTTATCAGCCATATGCGTTGCAAGAGTTGCGATCGTGGCTTCAATCACATCTTCATCGACGCGCGTTGCGTTATATACGGCAATCGCTGGCGTCTCTGGCGGCAAGCCATGCTTAAGCGCGGCATCAGAGAGCGATTGAATGGTGCGCGCGGGCATATAGACAACGGTTGTCGCCGCATCATCGGCAATTGCGCGCCAATCAATATCAGGCGGCAATTGACCTTTATTGTCGTGACCGGTGAGAAATTGAACACGACGTGCAATGGCGCGATGAGTCAGTGATTTCAAGAGACGGCTGGCAACGCCTTGCGCGGTCGTGATGCCGGGAATGACTTCGACGTGAATACCCGCAGCGCGACAGGCTTCAATCTCTTCGGTTGCGCGACCAAACACCATCGGATCGCCGCTCTTCAAACGAATGACGCGTTTGCCTTGCTGCGCAAAGCTCACCATCAAACGATTGATGTCTTCCTGTTTGCAGGACGGACCATGGCCCGTTTTGCCAACAAGCATGGTCTTGGCTTCACGGCGCGCAAAATCGAGTACAGCGCGCGAAACAAGATCATCATAGAGAACAATGTCAGCTGATTGGAGCGCGCGCACCGCTTTGAGCGTCATCAATTCCGGATCGCCCGGTCCTGCACCGACAAGAACAGCTGAGCCTTTCTCCGGTGAAGCGGCGGATGAGGCGCTTTCAGCAAGAAGGTGATCGCGTTCTTCATCGCGCGGCAGATCATTGGGCTTTGATAAAGCGAGCGCCGTAAAACGCTCCCAAAACGCGCGGCGCTTTTGAAAGGAGAGACTCATTGCCTGAACAGAAGGGCGCCAGCTTTGTGCCGCCTCTGCCCAACGTGCGAGGCCTTGCGGCAACATCGCCTCGATCTTGGTGCGAATGGCTTGGCCAAAAACAGGCGCGGCCCCATCCGTTGATATGCCTATGACAAGCGGTGAGCGATTGACGATGCCGCCAAAGGAGAAATCACAAAAGGCCGGACGATCAACCACATTGCAGGGCACGCCCGCGTCAATCGATGCGCAGCGGAAGGCTTGCGCTTCGGCATCATTCTCGGTGGCGAGAATGGCTAAGGCCGCGCCCTTGAAAATATTGATCGACCAGGGTCGCGCGAAATGAATGATATTCGGATCATCGAGCCGCGCGAGCACGTCTCGCAATTCGTCCGAGGGATCCTCGGCATAAAGCTCAACGCGTGCGCCGGCCGCCGCAATGAGCTCGGCTTTCCAGCCCGCGGCTTCTGATCCGCCAGCCACAATCACGCGGCGTCCCTTCAACCCGAAAAATATCGGCAACCGCGCGAGCGGTTCGATACGGGTAACGCGGGTTTCAGTCGGCTTGCGGGACATGGGTCGTGTCGGGTTAGCGGGATCGCAGGAAACGGTCCTGATCTTTATCCCAAGACGCAGGCAGGTCCAATGGCGACAAAAGGACGGTTCTTGTGCCGGAACCGTCCTTTTTAACGTGTCGTCATCTCAAGATGCTTTGGCGCGCCGTTGATCGAGAATGGTCGCGGGGCGGTTATAGCCGCGCTGATAGGAGAGGCTGATCGCATTTGCGGCTTTCTGCCATTGATCGGCCGTTTGGCGCAGCGCCAGCGTTTCCGGTAGATCGATTTCGTCAAAGCCGCAGGCTTTGGCATAGGCATATTGATCGGCAATCAACGGGCCTGTTGCGCGTAAGGTACCGGTGAAGCCGAGATGGCGCAGACGTTTAGCAATTGAAAAGCCGCGTCCATCATTGAAGGCCGGGAAGGCCACCGAGATCAACCCGACTTGCTTGAAAAGCGGTTGCAGAAGATGCGGCTTTACCGTGTTTGAAACATGAAGGCCGGTTTTGCCATGTTGCGATTTCAAACGATTGGCCACTTCATCGAGGCGCGTGAAATTCACAATCACATCGCCATCATGCGGCACATCTTCATTATCCGCGAGTCGGCGCCATTGATCATCAACGAAAGAAAAATCACGCATCAGTGGCATGGATGGCTCCTTTGAAACGATCAAGTCCAACTCGGCGATAGGTATCGATAAAGCGTTCACCCCTTTGACGCTCGGCAAGATAAATATCGACGATACGTTCAATAGTATCCGGCACATCATCGCCCGTGACACCGGGGCCGAGACGCTCACCAATCGCGGCGTTCTCTGTCGCATCACCACCGAGCGTGATCTGATAGCTTTCTTCGCCTGATTTCTCGAGGCCGAGAATGCCGATATGGCCGATATGGTGATGACCGCACGCATTGATGCAGCCAGAAATTTTGATGCCTAATTCGCCGATGAGTTGTTGGCGATCTGGATCAGCGAAGCGCTTCGCAATATCTTGCGCAATCGGAATCGAGCGCGCGGTGGCGAGCGCGCAATAATCCATGCCAGGGCAGGCGACGATATCGGTAATCAATCCGACATTCGCGGTGCCAAGGTCATGCGCTTTAAGTGCGGCATAAAGCGCGTTCACTTTTTGACATAAGGCAGAACGATGTTTTGCAAATGCGTTACGCGCAATTCACCGAGACTATATGTGTCGGCGATATCAGCGAGTGCACGCATTTGGTCGGAAGTCGCATCTCCAGGCGCAGCGCCGATTGCTTTGAGCGAAACCGTAATTGCTACATAGCCCGGCACTTTATGAGCAAAGCCATTCGTATCGATAAAGCGCTTGAGTTCGGGATCTTTCGCTTTTGCAGCGTCAAGAATGGCGCTTGTATCGGGTAATGTTTCGTAAGCAGGCGGCGCGAAATAGGCGTTAATCCGTTCCACTTCTTTCGGATCAGCCGCAATCGCCGCACGATTGCTCGCTGCAAATTCCTCTTCAACCGCTTTACGGATCTCGTCGATCCCCGCTTCGTGAATAAGAATTTTCACACGCGCTTTGTATTTATTATCGCGACGACCTTCAGCGTTATAAACGCGCATCACGGCTTCGAGATAGGGAAGAAGATCAGCCTTGGGTAAAAAGTCACGAATGACTTTGCCAATCATCGGTGTGCGACCCAAGCCGCCACCCACGGTGATTTCATAACCCACTTCACCCGTTGTCAGATGTTTTAGAATACGCAAGCCGATGTCATGGCCCTTAATGGCCGCGCGATCATGCACCGCGCCTGTTACGGCGATTTTAAATTTGCGCGGCAGGAAGGTGAATTCGGGATGAAGGCTCGACCATTGCCGCAATAACTCAGCAGTCGGCCGCGGATCTTCAATCTCATCGGCAGCAACGCCTGAGAATTGATCAGCGGTCACATTGCGGATGCAATTGCCGGAGGTTTGAATCGCATGCATTTCAACTTCTGCAAGCGCATCAAGAATATCCGGAACGTCTTTCAGTGTTGGCCAATTGAATTGAATGTTCTGGCGCGTCGTGAAATGGCCGTAACCCTTGTCCCATTTATCCGCGATCATCGCGAGTTGGCGCATCTGGCGCGAAGACAATGTGCCATAAGGAATGGCAACACGCAGCATATAGGCGTGAAGCTGTAGATAGAGGCCATTCATCAAACGCAGTGGACGAAATTCATCATCCGAGAGCGAGCCATCGAGGCGACGCTCGACCTGTCCGCGAAATTCTAAAACGCGTTCGCGAACGAAACGATGATCAAACTCGTCATAACGATACATGGATTAGAGTCCTGCCTGCTTACCAAGATCGGGGCGGATCGTTGGCCCGCGAGTGCGCATTCTTTCCCGGTAATGAACCGGCACCGGAGCACCATCGCCACCGATCTGAACCTGCGCGAGATAGGGATCGACGATACGATTTGCGACGACATCCACTTTGGCACGAGCCAACAACGCATCGGCGGCGCTTTGATCAGAAGCCACGGCAGCATGGTGATGGGTCAACTCCCACTTGTCGTGACCCAGAAAAATCACATCGCCGCTCAAAAGGTCATTGGCGATGACAATGGCAGGTAAAGGCTGGGCTTTGCTCATGGTTTTGAACCTCGGGACCTAAGTTTACTATCCATTTATATAACACGGAATTTGGGCAAATAAATCTTATTTACAGAAAATCTCGATAATTAATTTATTTACGGATTAATCTGTATAATTGCCGAAAGTGTCCGTCAAGGATAAATTTCGATACAAAGAACGATAATTCGTCTTTAAGAACGAAAAAAAGTACGATATGAAAAGGGGAAATTTCTTCTTCCGGAGCTCTATTATGGCGGAATCTTCTTCTCCCTCCCGCAATTTACACCCCGAAACCCGTCTGGTTCATGATGGCTCCTTCCGTTCAAGCTTCGGGGAGACTTCGGAAGCGCTGTTTCTCACCCAAGGCCATGTCTATGCTTCGGCCGAGGAGTGCGAGGCGCGGTTCAAGGATGAGCTGCCTGGCTATATCTATGCGCGCTTCTCCAATCCGACGGTCGCGATGTTTGAAGCGCGTATGGCGTCGATGGAAGGTGTTGAGGCCGCTCGCGCGACGGCAACCGGTATGGCCGCTGTTACTGCGGCGCTTATGGGGCAAGTGAAAGCGGGTGATCATATTGTTTCCGCGCGCGCGCTGTTTGGCTCCTGTCGCTATGTGATCGAAGAATGGTTGCCGCGTTTTGGAGTTGAGACGACGCTTGTTGATGGAACCGATAGTGCGGCGTGGAAGAATGCCGTGCGGCCGAATACGAAAGTGCTCTTTCTCGAAACACCGTCAAATCCAACACTCGAAATCATCGATATTCGTAAAGTGGCAGATATTGCGCATGAATCAGGCGCAAAGCTCACTGTTGATAATGTCTTTGCAACACCGCTTCTTCAAAAGCCTTTTGAACTTGGCGCTGATTGCGTTGTTTATTCCGCCACGAAACATATTGACGGGCAGGGGCGTTGCCTCGGTGGTGTGATTTTGGGCTCCGAGCAATTCATCAATGAAAATGTTAAAACACCGCTTCGGCAAACGGGTCCTGCGCTATCGCCTTTCAATGCCTGGGTCTTGTTAAAGGGCCTTGAAACTTTGCCGCTTCGTGTTGAACGTCAAACGCGTAGTGCCGGAACGATTGCTGATGTTTTAGCATCGCACAGCAAAATATCACGCTTGATCCATTGCGGTCGTAAAGATCATCCGCAGGCGGATATTATTGCTAAACAAATGAAGGGCGGATCGACTCTGATCGCTTTTGATGTGAAGGGCGGCAAAGATGCAGCCTTCCGCTTTTTAAACGCGCTCTCGCTTGTACGGATTTCAAACAATCTGGGTGATGCAAAGAGTCTCGTCACACATCCGGCAACGACAACGCATCAACGCTTCACCCCCGAAGCGCGTGCCGAAATGGGTATTGGTGATGGGCTTGTGCGCTTGTCTGTCGGGCTTGAACATCCCGATGATCTGATTGCCGATCTGGTGCAGGCACTCGAGCGGGCTTAAACCCGCTCGTCATCGGTTGTAATCAGAAGGGGTTCCAGGTCGATTCCTTCGTGAATTTCAAATAGCCCATATTCACGCCCAAGCGTGCACCCACGCCTGACGCGATCGGCACAACAACAATATTGTCCGATGCGAGTGCTGTCGCGTTGAAGCCGCCAATGAAATAGGCCGAGCCATCAACACCACCAAAGCGACGATAGATCGCTTCTGTCGAAGGCAAATTATAAACAAGCATCATCGTGCGTGCGCCTTGACCGCCGACATCAAAGCCGACGGACGGGCCTTGCCAGAAGACCTGACGATCCCCGGCATTCTTTGTGTAGAGCGTGCCTTCGCCATAACGTAAGCCGCCGAAGAAGGCGCCCGAGGCTTCTTGACCGAGAATATAGCCATTGGGTTGGCCCCACCGTTTCACGGCCGCTTCAATGACAGAGGCTAACCCCTGCGAGACATTGCCGAAGAAGGTGTGGCCGGATTTAACGAGATCATCCGTCTTGAATGTTTCGGGCGCTTGATTGGCCGACGAACCCAATGTCTTGGGGGGCTGCGGTTTGCTTTGCTGCGCCAAAGCCGGCGTGATCGCAACGGCGCCGATGAGAGCGGCAAGTGCCGCAATGTGAGAGAGCCTCATGGATGTCCCCTTTTTTCCGGTCGCCCCATTCGTCGTGAGGCAGCGAATCACGCTTAAACAAATTAGTCTGAATCTGAATCGACCATAACAATCAATGATGTTTCTACCTGTATGACAGAGGATTACTAAATTTTTTACAGTTATCATCTGATGAATGGGGCAGAATCACGGCGGGTTTTTCAAGGGCTTCAGGCAGTCCTAGCGTTGAATGTGTCCTGATCCGCTATGCACACCACTGGAATACGGAAGTTTGAAATGACAGATGTCTCTCTCTCTGCTCTCGATCTCGCGGCATTGCTTTGCAGCCGCGTGTGCCATGACGTGATCAGCCCCGTGGGCGCGATCGTCAACGGTCTTGAAGTGCTCGAGGAAGAAAAAGACGAAAGCATGCGGTCTTTCGCTGAGGACCTCATCCGCAAAAGCGCAAAACAGGCCTCAGCACGGTTGCAATTTGCGCGGCTGGCCTTTGGCGCGGCGGGTTCTGCGGGCGCGGCGATTGATCTCGGTGATGCAGCGCAGATCGCTAAGGGATTCATTGAAGATGATCGTATCAAATTATCGATGGATGCGCCGCGCGTTTTACTGCCGAAAAATCAGGTGAAGATGTTTTTGAATCTTTTGATGATTGCGGCAACGGCCATTCCGCGCGGCGGACAAATTACCGCTATTGCGAAAGTTGATGGCGATAAGGGACATTTCACCATCACCTCAACCGGATCAAGTGCGCGCATTCCACCGCATGTTGAAGGATTGCTCGCGCATAATCGTGATGGCATTTCAATCGATGCGCATGCGATCCAGCCTTATTATACGGGATTGATCGCGAGCGAAGCCGGCTTCACCGTGACGTTTTCGATTGATGGTGAAACAGTCACGATCATAGCCGCGCCAAAAGCCTAATCGTCGCTCTCACAGTTTATGCAGCAATCATAAAAAAAGCCCCGTAAAACGGGGCTTTTTGAGTTTTCGGGGAGGCTTGCCCTCGGGGGTTGATGCACCCCGAGCTGATTAGGCCGGAATACGAATATCTTCGTCGGCCATTTCGCGAAGCACATAACCACGGCCCCAAACGGTCTCGATATAATTCGTGCCGTTCGAAGCATTGGCGAGTTTTTTCCGAAGCTTACAGATGAACACGTCAATGATCTTGAGTTCCGGCTCATCCATGCCGCCATATAGATGATTGAGGAACATTTCCTTGGTGAGCGTTGTGCCTTTGCGCAAGCTCAGCAACTCAAGCATCTGGTATTCTTTGCCGGTCAGATGCACGCGGTTGCCATCCACTTCCACCGTCTTCTGATCGAGATTGACCGTCAGATCACCGGTGATGATGACCGATTGTGCATGACCCTTCGAACGGCGCACGATTGCCTGAATACGGGCAACGAGCTCGTCCTTATGGAAAGGCTTTGTGAGATAATCATCGGCGCCGAAACCAAGGCCGCGCACCTTATCTTCAATGCCCGCGAGACCCGAAAGGATCAAAATCGGTGTTTTGACCTTGGCGACGCGCAATGAGCGCAGCACTTCATATCCCGACATGTCCGGAAGATTGAGATCAAGCAGAATGATGTCGTAATCATAAAGCTTGCCCAGATCGATCCCTTCTTCGCCGAGATCCGTCGTATAAACATTAAATGCCTCGGATTTGAGCATCAACTCGATGCTCTGCGCGGTGGCGCTGTCATCCTCGATAAGCAATACGCGCATGACCGTCCCTTGCCCCTTCTCGACCCGTTACTTTTGACTGGCAGTTCCGTCGCCCCCGACAGATCCCTGCGCAGAGTCCAACAAAATCAACTTGGACTGAATTTTGTCGCGCAATGGTTAACAAATGATGATTCTCGTCTGCAAGCATTAACGAGACTCTCAACTAAAATTTACGATAAATTATTGAAATAATGATGATAATTTGAATTAATCATGCTTAATTTTTACTTTAAGAAACATGGTTAAATGATTCATTTGACTCATAGGTTTGCGACTGTTTCGATCGCGAATCAGTGCTGCGTACGGGATCGGCGGTGTTACCGGTCAAAACGGAAAATGAGCTCTTCTTTTCCGAATTCAGGAGTACGCACGGCATGTCTTTGGCAAAAACGACGCGAATCACTCGGCTGACGAAAGCGCTCACGGACATTGATCCGGGCGATTTCTATGGTCGTGTTGTCGGCGTGCGCGGTTTGGTTTTGAGCATCGCCGGACCTGTCGGTCGGGTGCCTGTTGGCGGTCGATTGCAGGTTGAAGCGGGCGCGCGCTTACTGCCTTGTGAAGTGGTCGGCATCGAGCAGGGCCGTATTCTTGCGATGCCCTTTGGCAGTGTCGAAGGAGTGCGCCAGGGAGCGCGCGCCTATGAAGGGGCAAGTGTTCCCGGTGTGCGGCCCGATCCTTCATGGCTTGGTCGCGTGCTGAATGGCTTTGGCGAACCGATTGATGGCAAGGGTCCTTTAACTCAGGGATCGCGTTTAATGCCGTTTCGTGCCGATCCGCCCGCGGCGCATACAAGGCGACGCTTGGGTGAGCCCCTCGATCTCGGCATTCGTGTACTTGATACATTTTTGACAAGCCGACGCGGTCAACGCATGGGCATATTTGCGGGCTCTGGTGTTGGTAAATCCGTGATGCTCTCGATGATTGCACGCAATGCGCAAGCCGATTGCGCCGTGATTGGCTTGATTGGCGAACGCGGGCGTGAGGTGCAAGAATTCATTGAAGATGATCTAGGGCCTGAGGGTTTGGCTCGTTCAGTTGTGATTGTTGCGACATCTGATGAAGGGCCGCTGATGCGGCGACAAGCGGCATGGACCAGTCTTGCGCTTGCTGAATATTTTCGTGATCGCGATCAGAATGTCTTGTTGATGATGGATAGTGTAACGCGATTTGCGATGGCGCAGCGCGAGATTGGTCTATCAACCGGCGAGCCGCCGACGAGTAAGGGCTACACACCGACTGTCTTCAGTGAATTGCCACGCTTGCTTGAACGCGCGGGTCCGGGCCCGGGTGAGGGAAGTATTACTGGTTTCTTTACCGTGCTTGTTGATGGTGATGATCATAATGAGCCGGTTGCCGATGCGGTGCGCGGCATTCTCGATGGCCATATTGTGATGGAACGGTCGATTGCCGAACGTGGGCGTTATCCAGCTGTTAATGTTTTGAAGTCGGTCTCGCGCACTTTGCCCGGATCGGCCGATCCCGCTTATTGGCCTGTTGTGCAAGCGGCACGCGCGTCGCTCGCCACTTATAATGATCTTGAAGAGTTGATTCGGCTTGGTGCATATAAAGTGGGGTCAAACCCTGAAGTCGATGCCGCGATAAAACTTTTTCCTGAACTCGAAAATTTTCTTCGACAAAGTAAGGAAGAGTCAACCTCATTGAGAGATAGTTACACCCGGTTGGCCAGCGTGATGGCTTCGACGTGATCCATTTACCTTTCATTAAAGGGGTCACGACGCGGCAGCGCGGCTGTTAATTAACGGGTTTTAACTGATGATGAAATCACGTGATGCCTTGATGCGCTTGAAGCGGTTCCAAGTTGATGAGAAGCGCCGCAGACTTTCGCAAATTGAAACGATGATTGCGGAATTCAAAAGAATGGCCGGCGAATTAGACCGCGAAATTGCTGCGGAAGAATCCCGTGCGGGTATCACGGATCGTGCGCATTTCGCCTATCCGACTTATGCGCGCGCGGCACTTCAACGCCGCGATAATCTTCTTCAATCCGCTCAAGATCTCGAAGGGCAGCGCGAAGAAGCGCGTCTTGAGCTTGAAGAGGCTTTTGAAGATTTGAAGAAATTCGAAATTCTTGATGATCGTGAATCGATCAAAGAAAAAGCGATTGAAGCTGTGCGTGAACAAGCCGAACTTGATCGGATTGCTTCAGGTATGCGGCTCGCACGGGCGTGAACCAAAAAGAATAGGCTCACGTCTTTTTTATTCGACAAGTGGAACATGCGGCGCGCTATCGCGCGGAAGATCTCCGCTCATGCGGGGATCATCAAGGACTTCAATCGCGCTGCGTGTCGCTTTAAACCCTTGTGCGCGATAGAATCCGGCACTGCCCGGCGCATCGATATGGCACGAGTGAAGCCAGAGACGCGTGATCTGTTTCGCGCCTGCATAGTCAAAGGCATAGGCCATCAAGGCTGGGCCCAGTCTTTTATTCATCGCGTGAGGCACAAGTCCCAAATAGCGGATTTCCAATCCCGCTTCATCTTGATCGCGGTGATCAAGTTCAAGAAAGCCGAGATCTTCACGCCCATCCGTCAGAGCAAATGCCGC
>RFXE01000090.1 GCA_009921785.1 Alphaproteobacteria bacterium | reverse complement strand
ATTGATCGCACAACTTACTTGGCGCATCTTGATCAGGCGCTTGAGATAGACGCCGATTTCTTTGCATTCGATGAAACATCGATACATGACGGGCGAGACATCTTAGCAATACTCGACGCAAGAGATACCGATTAGTTTTTCTTCGCGGGTTTTGTAGGCACGAGCTGTGTCGGTTGCGCATTTGTCGATGGCGCAGGTGTGGTCGATGCGGGCGGCGGCGACTTTGGCGTGATCTCTGTAGATTCAGGAATAACAACCGTGCCGCCTTTGCAGCCGATCAACCACACATCGTAAATCGGATGCTCGACGCCATTGAGCCCCGGCGATGACGCAAAGATCCATCCGCCGAACAGACGCTTCGTCTCACCCGCCACGGTGATCTCATCAACTTCAACAAATGCTGTTGTATTTTGAGGCTCAGTAATAGGCCGCGTGTAACAAACGCGAGGTGTGACAAGAAAAGCCCCGAACTCGACCGTCTCGTCGATCCCCACTTCGAAAGAAATGATGCGTCCTGTTATCTTGTCGAGACCTGAGAATATCGCGATCGGATTTTTAATCTTATCCGCGAGAGCGAGCGAAGGCGCGCCACTGAGCGCGAGCGCAAAAGCCCACGCCCCCAAGATCGCTCGCATAGCCACTCTGACCATCCCCAATGCCTCTCACACCCAAAAACAAATCAGGCGGATCGGGCTCTAGCACGGTAAGGGGGGCGGGAAAAAGGCCAAAGCCGTCAGAGGATCATTTTCTCTTGCCAGCATAGGATTTGATCTCGGTGAAGGTCGAACCCGCCATCCGGTCAATCCGCCGTTTGATTTCCGAACGGCGATCATTCAGGCGATACACAGAGCGCGCCAGAGCCACAAAGCTCTCGTCGAATACTTTCTGCGCTTCAGCAAGCCGAAGCCGATCCTCGACCTCCCACAGCTCGGCATTGATGGCCCGTAATTCGGCATCAAGACCAACGAGTGCGTCATTCTGCACGAGCACGGCCTCCCATGCCGGATCAAGTGCCGCACGTTGGCGCTTCGCCTCCGCCTTTACGGATTTCTGCGACGCACGTTCGGTCTTGAGATCAAGAATGCCTCGCCGATCGGCAAGTTCGCCAACCGAGACTGGGACAAGCGGACGCGTAGGCTCTGACGGAAGCTCACTCTTTACCGAAGCAGGTGCTTCCCCATCCGAGCCTTTGCCCATGACGCGGAGAAGATTGTCACGAATTGTTTCCATCGGTTCGCGCCAATCGCCTGCTGTCTTCTGACGGAACAACGTGACGGATGGATACCAGACATTATCGCTTTCGCGCGCAAGCCATCGCCAATCAGGTTCACGCCGCAGTAACAAATCAGTTGGCCGCCCCAAAGCGCCAGCTACATGAAGAATTGACGTATCAACGCTCACAACACGATCGAGCGACATCATCACAGCTGCAGAATCGAGAAAGGCCTGACCGCCTTCATCAAAATCATCGCCTAAGCGAATGAGACGATCAGCAAAAGATACGGTCTCCGTCTCTTGAAGACCTTTCCCTTTTTGCAAAACGACTAACGCGACATTTGGAAGTTCAGCGAGGGGCGCAAATGTTTCAAGGGGTGCCGAACGCCCCTTCTCAGCCGGTGAATCGGGATTTCCAGCCCACGCAATGCCAATTAAAAACTTATCTTTCGGAAGCTTCGCTTTCCATTTTTCAACGCGAACCGGATCCGCTTTAATATAGGGAACCGTTTCACTATAGCGCGCAGGATCAATATTTAACGCGCGCGGAATATGAAGAAGCGGTGTCCATCCGCCGACCCCTTCAACACTTCCCGGTTCATCACTTGGCTTTAACGTGATCGGCAAGTCCAACGTCTTTAACAAATCAAACAAAATACGATGTGTAACGAATGTAACATCAACGCCCTTCTCAACGAGGAAGCGCAAAAAGCGTGAGAAATGAATTGTATCGCCGAGCCCTTGCTCATCCATAACTAAAAGCTTTTTCGGCGGCGGACCACCGCTCCACCGCGGAACGTCTCTGCGACTTCCATCAGCATTCCGCAGCGTCACCGAAGGTTGGGAGGGCATTAGCTTAAATCGGATATCAAACGCATCCCAAGCATCTGCCCATTGTTCACGGCGAAAGAGAACAAGCGCTGTTCGTGCCGCTGCGTCTGTGTGGCTCGGGTCAATTGAACGGATGAACCGCAAGAGAAGCAAAGCTTCGGTCAAGCGACCATGAATGATCTCATGTTCGGCCAGCGCAAAAAGATGGCTGACCTCCTGCTGACTCGGGGCGCGGAGCATCGGATTTCCAGAAATTTGAGAATCTACCGGGGCATTCATGATCGATCTCCTCAAGGGAAGCCGACACAATTACGCGATACCACTCACAAACTTTTGAAACCGATCACTCAAATTTTACGAAAAACGACAGAAAAATCAGATCACGCTTCCGGCGACCATGGCGTGTAATCGCCAGTTACTTTTGGCCTTTGTCCAGCGGACAGGATGGACCCCTGCGGCCGCCAAGCATCGGCAGTACCTGTACGATTCTGGAGATGAGGCAATTCCCACTCCCGCGCCTTATAGTTTTCTTCAGACGGCGGAACAGCCAGCTTGTGATGCATCCAGCCATACCAGCCGGGCGGAATGCGCGAGGCTTCCGCTTCGCCATTATAAATCACCCAACGGCGCACAATGCCCAAGGCCGGATCCTTGACCCCGCCTTTTGTCTGAAAATAGCGATTGCCGAATTGATCCACCCCGACAAATTCCCCTTTTCGCCAGGTGTGAAAAAGCGTGCCGATCGTGGCACCGTTCCACCAAGTGAAAATGAGTGTGAGCAAACGGATCATGGCGTGATTATCCCCGGGAAATACCCTGAAAACGGGCCGGACTATGGCGAGGCAGACCCGATTTGTCCAGTCTTCCCTGCCCGCTTCTGGCATGCCTCCTTCGCCTAAGGTGTGCTTTGCCCGAAGCCCAAGCCTCTGCTAGAAACGCCTCGATTAAAAAAAAGCGGTTCAGGGCCCCACTCAGAGGGCCCGAGGCGCATGGATCAAAGAGGATGGGATAATGGCAAAAATTAAGGTCGCAAACCCGGTCGTTGAACTCGATGGCGATGAGATGACCCGGATCATCTGGCACTATATCCGCGATAAGCTGATCCATCCCTATCTCGATGTCGATCTTCATTATTATGATCTCTCGGTTGAAAACCGTGATGCGACAAATGACCAAGTCACCATCGACTCGGCTAACGCGATCAAGAAATATGGCGTCGGCGTAAAATGCGCGACCATCACACCGGACGAAGCGCGCGTTAAAGAATTCAATCTCAAAGAAATGTGGAAATCGCCGAATGGCACGATCCGCAATATTCTGGGCGGCGTGATTTTCCGCGAGCCGATCATTTGCAAAAACGTACCGCGCCTCGTGCCGCATTGGACCCAGCCCATCGTGGTCGGCCGTCACGCATTTGGCGATCAATATCGCGCGACCGATTTCAAAGTGCCGGGCAAAGGCCGCATGACGATCAAGTTCGAAGGCGATGACGGAACGGTGATCGAAAAGGAAGTCTTCAAATTCCCGGACGCCGGTGTCGCGATGGCCATGTATAATCTCGATGACTCGATCCGCGACTTTGCGCGCGCGTCATTGAATTACGGCTTGCAGCGCAAATATCCCGTCTATCTCTCGACGAAGAACACGATCCTGAAAGCCTATGACGGCCGTTTCAAGGATATCTTCCAAGAGATCTATGACGCCGAATTCAAAAGCAAATTTGCGTCTTTAGGTATCACTTATGAACATCGATTGATCGATGACATGGTGGCATCCGCACTTAAATGGTCTGGCGGTTATGTTTGGGCCTGCAAAAACTATGATGGCGATGTGCAGTCCGATATTGTCGCACAAGGCTTCGGTTCCTTAGGTTTGATGACCTCGGTTCTTATGACACCCGATGGTCAAACCGTCGAAGCGGAAGCGGCTCATGGCACAGTGACACGCCATTATCGCGAACATCAGAAGGGCAAGGAAACATCGACCAATTCAATTGCGTCGATCTTTGCGTGGACGCGTGGCCTCGCTCATCGTGCGAAACTTGATGGAAATGAGGCTCTCGCGCGATTCTCCGATACACTCGAACAAGTCTGTGTTGAAACAGTTGAAACAGGTTTCATGACAAAAGACTTGGCGCTTCTCGTCGGTGCCGATCAAAAATGGTTATCGACAACGGGCTTCCTCGATAAAGTTGATGAAATTCTGAAAAAGAAAATGGCGTAAAGGATTTACGCGTTCGAAACCAAAAGCCCCGCTCTGCGGGGCTTTTTATTTATGACCGATCCGTTTGAGATGAGTCATCAATCATCTCAGTGTGATGTTCACGCGAGGCCTCTTCGACACGGCGACCAAGTTCAGGGCGATCAGTCATCAAGAGTCGTAAATCAGACGCATCAAGCACAAGCAGATCAGAGCGTATTAATGCGCGCGCGGTAGTCGTCCGCGGCGCGGGATTGAGAACAGCCAGCTCGCCGAAAAAATCACCTTCGCTCAAAATGGATTTCTGGTGGTTTGGCCGATCAAGTTCAATCTGGCCCGACGCAATGAAATACATCGAATGACCAATCTCACCCCGCCTAACAAGGATCTCGCCTGGAACTGCAGTATGAGAGCGCAAGAAGCGCATGATCTGTGCCACATCATCGGCATCAAGTTCACTAAAAAGGGGCACACGCGAAACCATACCCCATGTCACGACGAAGTCACGACGATGAATGACTTCAGCGAATGAGGTCGCGATGATACCCACCGGCAGCGCCAACATGCCCAATCCCATAATGGCAATGATGCCGGCTATCACTTTGCCCAATGCGGTAATAGGCACGACATCGCCATAGCCGACTGTCGTCAATGTCACGACCGCCCACCACATCGCGTCAGGAATAGTACCAAATTTTTCTGGCTGTGCGTCATGTTCAGCCAGATGCATGATGGAGGCTGCCGCAAGAACAAGCGAACCTAATATTATCAAGCACGCAAGAAGCGCGCGACGTTCATTCACGATGGCTTCATAAAGCGAACGCATGCCGGGCGAATAACGCGCAATCTTTAAGAACCGGATGATGCGGAAAACAATGAACACACGCAGATCAGCGGGTGATACAAGCGCAAGATAAAAAGGAATAATTGTGAGAAGATCGATCAGCGCTGGAAGGCTGATTGCGTATCGAAACGCCGCATGAAGCGCGCTTAATCGCCTGAAAGGTGGATGAAGCGGCGCAACCCATAATCGTAAACAATACTCGATTGTGAAAATCGTAACCGTTACGAGCTCAATGACAAAGAACAGATTTTCAAAACGAAAGCGAAGTGACGGGACAGATTCAAGTACAACCGACGACACGCTGCAAAGCGCTAAAATGATCAAAATCGCATGAACAAGGCGCGATAGCTGATCATCAGGCAAAGCCTGTTCAAGAATGGCGTAAACACGAGTGCGCGCGGGCGAGTGATGATGTGAAGCTGCCGCGCGGCGCGCACTCATCCTGCACTCCGTAACACGCCCGCAATCGCTTCAAGCGCAGCATCAGCTTTCGCGCCATCGGGTCCCCCCGCTTGCGCCATATCTGGACGACCACCGCCGCCTTTGCCACCAAGCGCCTCAGATCCGACACGAACAAGATCAACCGCATTGAATCGCTTTGTAAGATCTTCTGTTACTGCAACAACGAGCCCGGCTTTGCCATCTTCACCCACATTCACGAGCGCAATAACAGCCGAACCCAATTGCGCCTTCGCGTCATCGGCAAGGCCTTTGAGATCTTTCATCTCAACGCCTTCAACGCGACGACCCATAAATTTAATACCATTGATTTCGGCAACCTCGGACGAGCCAGAAGATCCGCCGCCGCCCATTGCCAGTTTCTTTCGTGCATCAGCAAGATCACGTTCGAATTTCTTGCGCTCATCGATAATGGCGGACAAACGATCTGCGGCGTCTTGCGGCGCAACTTTGAGAAGCGAGGCCAAATCTCTGAGCTTCTTTGCTTCAGAAGCGAGATGGCGTCGCGCGGCGTCCCCCGTCATCGCTTCAACACGACGCGTACCCGCTGCGACACCTGACTCTGACACAATGCTGATCAAACCAATATCACCGGTGCGGATCACATGCGTACCGCCGCAGAGCTCAATCGAATAGGCTTTGTTCGCGCCGGGTTCAGTACCCATAGAGACGACACGAACCTCATCGCCATATTTTTCGCCAAAGAGCGCGCGCGCGCCACTTTCGATGGCTTCTTCAACACCCATCAAACGCGTCACGACAGGTTCGTTCTGCAGCACCACACGATTGGCGATGTCTTCGATCCGCGCAATCTCTTCATCAGAGATCGGCTTCGTGTGAGAGAAATCGAAACGAAGGCGTTCCGGCGCAACGAGCGAACCCTTCTGTGCGACATGATCTCCTAACACTTGACGCAAGGCCTCATGCAGCAAATGGGTTGCCGAGTGATTGGCGCGCACGGCACTCCGACGCGTATGATCGACATGCAATTCGAGCGCCGCATCAATCGTTGCTTCACCCTCTTCAACGGTGACGACATGCACAAAGAGATCGCCGAGTTTTTTCTGTGTGTCTGTGATACGCAGCGACAAACCACTGCCCGTCATCACGCCTGTATCACCAACTTGACCGCCGCTCTCACCATAGAAGGGCGTCTGGTTCAAAACAACGAAACCGGTTTGGCCTTTGGTTAAGCGATCAACAACCTGACCATTTGAAACAAGCGCGCGGATTACACCTTCCGCCTGCTCGGTGTCATAGCCCAAGAATTCCGTTGCACCGACTTTTTCTTTTACAGCAAACCACACCGTATCTGTTGCGGCTTCGCCTGAACCCGACCAGGCCGCGCGGGCCTTTTCACGTTGCCGTTCCATTGCCGCGTTAAAGGCATCCGTATCAACAGCAATACCGCGAGGGCGCAAAGCGTCCTGCGTTAAGTCAAGCGGGAAGCCGTATGTGTCATAAAGCGTGAAGGCCGTCTCGCCCGAGAATTTGCCACCTGACGAAAGCGATTTTGTTTCGTCATCAAGCATCGTCAAACCGCGCTCCAGTGTTTTGCGGAAGCGGGTTTCTTCAAGACGCAGTGTTTCCTC
>RFXE01000089.1 GCA_009921785.1 Alphaproteobacteria bacterium | reverse complement strand
TGTCATAGAGGTGATCTTCCCGCCACAGTTTCTCGTGAGATAGGGCAAAGGGCCTGCGGATTAGTCGATTATACCGTGACGATGTCACATCATCGCACCAGCCCATATCGCCCTGGATCGCGTAGCTTGGAAGATCGAAGCCTCTGCCGCGCCATTCATCGCGCCGCACATAAATCCGTAACGGCGTGAGCGTTGCTCGGGGCGTTCCGCCATCACCTTCGCGTTTACGCGTTATAACCCCGCTTCGCCCGATGGCGCAGCGGAGCTTGAGGCCGCCTCCCTCCAGCATCGCTTTGGTGCGGTCAAGTGGATTAAGCCGAAGAAAAAACACCGTCATGTCAATGCTACCGTAAACACCGAATTATCTTGCATTTTTAGATCGTCGAAGGAAAGGTCATGCGAAGAAAGACGTCTTTTTTATGCTTTTTGAACCATCGGCACAAAGCAGGATCGAACAATGCTCGGCTCTTCGTCTGTTTTAATCCTTGGTTCCGATCTCCAACAGATTACGGCGGTTGCTACTCAGTTTGAATATGAAGCCGATTTTGATGTCATTCAATTAAGTACTGCCAATTCACATCTTGATCAGGAGGAGCTTGAACGCATTGATGCTTTATTGATTTTGCCTGATGCTAAAGAAGACAAAATGAAATTCTCCATCGAAAAAGGATATCGTGGTCCGATTATTGGATTGGGAGTAAAATTCGAGGGGTTAACCGAGCAGCTTGCTCTCCCTGTTAAAGCGTCATTCCTTATTCAACGGGTAAAATCGCATATCAGGAATTTTCAATCGCGTTCTGACATGTATTTTTCTGTCGGACCGTTTAAGCTTTACCCCGCTTCACGGTCTCTGATTTCATCAAAAGGTGACGAACAGAAGCTCACAGACAAAGAAGTTGAGATCTTGCGTTTTTTGCATCGGGCGCGTGGGGAGATTGTGGCGCGCGAGGAGCTATTAACCCATGTATGGGGCTATCATGAATCCGTGACGACCCATACGCTCGAAACACATATCTATCGCATTCGGCAAAAAATCGAAACCAATGCAGATATAGCTACGATCTTACTGACTGAATCGGGTGGCTATAGACTGGCGCAAAAGAGCGCAGAGAAATAAACATGGCACTCAGCGACGATATTGATCTTTTGCGCAGACTCGATTTTTTCAATGTATTCTCGGATGACGCCCTGCGTATGATTCTCTTTGCGGCCGAACGGCGAAAGCTCATTGAGGGTGAAAAGCTATTTTCGAAAGGCAGCCCATCAACCGGTGGATATATTGTTGAGAGCGGCTCAATCGCATTGTCCGATGATCTGGAACAAGCTGATATTGAACGTGTTGGCCGTGGAACATTGATTGGTGAGATTGCACTTCTGGCGAGTGGCGAGAGGCCCGTTCATGCAATCGCACGTATGGACTCTCAGTTGATCGTGTTACCTCGAGCATTGATGCATCGACTACTGTCTGAATATCCCGATGCAGCGCAACGCCTCGCGGATCAGATAAACACGCGCTCGTTGGACTTATATCAAGCGCTGCAAAATCTAGAGTCGACTGTTTTGTCTAAGCAATCGTGATGGTAACCGGCACGTGATCCGACGGACGCTCCCATCCGCGTACGTCACGGTGAATTTCAGTCGTTTTAAGCGTGCTCGCTAAATCTTCTGAAACCCAAATATGGTCTAGCCGTCGGCCCCGATTAGATGCCACCCAATCGGCTGCGCGATAACTCCACCATGTGAAGAGCTTTTCCGGTTCAGGTTTTAGCGTTCTAACGGCATCAACCCATTTTCCCGATTTAATCGCGGCATTCAGTTTGTCACATTCGATCGGTGTGTGCGACACCACATCGATCATCTGTTTGTGACTCCATACATCATGCTCAAGCGGGGCCACATTGAGATCACCAACAAGCACAGCCTTTTTTGCGGCGGGCTTATCTTTTTTGCCCCACTGTTTCATCTCATCAAGAAACGCAAGTTTATGCGCAAATTTTTCATTCGCTTCAGGATCGGGAATATCGCCGCCTGCGGGCACATAAAAATTATGGACGACAAGGCCGCCTAGATTTCCAGCCTTGTCCGAAAGCTCGACACTGATATGGCGGCAATCTGTCTTTCCCGCGAATTGCTTCACGGATTGCGTTGCAAAAGGCAGGCGCGAAAGAACAGCAACGCCATGATAGCCTTTTTGACCGCTCACAGCGATATGACCGTAGCCAATCTTTCTGAAATCCGCATGCGGGAACTGATCATCGGGACATTTGGTCTCTTGAAGGCAGAGAAGATCCGGCTTGGCTTCTTTCAGAAATTTCTGAACGAGTCCCGACCGGAGCCTTACTGAATTGATGTTCCAGGTCGCAATCGTCAGTGCCATGAAAGCCGTCCCCGCGTGGTCAATGAGACCTAAAGCAGAGCGCATGGACTCGGCAAGGGATAGACTCGTCGAATTGTAAGTTATCGTAGCCTATTTTGTTGGCTTAACCGTTTCCGGAATTACAAATCCCATCGGATCGGGCTCGTGCTTCGTATCGATTTGGCTTAATTTTATGGTCACCGCGTAACCCTGAGGATCCGTCACGGTCCAGCCTCTCAAGAGAAGCGTTTTTCGATCAAATATTAAATTGATCTGGGAGCTTCCCCCGAAAGTCGCTGAATCTTCAGCATCAAGAATGACCCGATCAGGCTCGACGCGAATATCGCTGATTTTGAATTCCCGCCCAAGATCGATTGATCGCGAAAGGAGAAATTTAAGCGGTGTCAATCCAATAGAATAGAGATCACGTGTCCCTAATCTTTCATCAATGACCGCAACATTATTTCCGTCAGCGATGATCTTCAAAGCGCTTGGCGAATTATAGTCAAAGCGCAATCGGCCGGGTCGCAATACGGTCAGCTGACCGGAAACGGTTTGACCATTTTGATCGGTTTGGGAAAACTTGGCGTTGAACTGTTTGAGTTTGGTCAGTGCAGAATTGACTTCTGCAATCAAGTCCTCGCGCGACATGTCGTCGAGCGGCGGCGTGCTCTGTGATGCGTCCTGAGTAATTTCCGGTGCTTTGGCCGTCGGCGTTACGGGAGGCGTTACAGCCGGTTGCCGCTGTATTAAATCTGGCGGTCTTCTTGGCGGTAAAGGAATCTTCTTTGCCGCATCGGCAGTAGTGAGGGATGCGAACAGAATGAGACAAGCAACGGCTGGACGCCGCGCGTCAAGCGGCATGACTGCCATGCCCGCCCGCTTCAATCAGAATCTCGCGTTTGCCAGCATGATTAGGTGAGCCGACAACACCTTCATCTTCCATACGTTCCATGATGGATGCCGCGCGATTATAGCCGATTTGAAGGCGTCTCTGAATATAAGAGGTTGATGCTTTACGATCACGGATCACGATGGCGACTGCTTGATCATAGAGATCTTGTCCTGGCGATCCGAAGTTTCCATTGTCGAAGACAGCGTTACCATCTTCGATATCCGTTTGCTCTTCGCGCGTGACATCTTCCAGATAATTTGGACGCCCTTGCGACTTCAGATGGGCAACGACTTTTTCGACTTCGCCATCCGAGACAAAGGGTCCGTGAACGCGGCTAATACGTCCGCCACCGGCCATGAACAACATGTCACCTTGCCCCAATAATTGCTCGGCACCTTGTTCGCCGAGAATTGTACGGCTGTCGATTTTTGACGTGACCTGGAATGAAATTCTCGTCGGAAAATTAGCTTTGATCGTGCCGGTGATAACATCTACCGATGGACGTTGTGTAGCGAGGATAACATGGATGCCTGCCGCACGCGCCATTTGCGCGAGTCGTTGAATGGCGCCTTCAATATCCTTGCCGGCCACCATCATGAGATCGGCCATCTCATCAACGATCACGACAATAAAGGGAAGCGGTTCAAGCTCCATCACTTCATTTTCGAAGATGGCTTCGCCCGTATCGCGATCAAATCCGGTTTGAACCGTACGGGAAATTTGTTCGCCTTTGGCCTTTGCATCCGTAACGCGTGCATTAAAGCCGTCGATATTGCGGACGCCCAATTTGGACATTTTTTTGTAACGCTCTTCCATCTCGCGCACCGCCCATTTCAAGGCAACGACTGCCTTACGGGGATCGGTGACAACCGGTGTGAGAAGATGGGGAATGCCATCATAAACTGAAAGCTCGAGCATTTTCGGATCAACCATGATCAAGCGGCATTCTTCCGGTTTCAACCGGTAGAGAAGCGAAAGAATCATGGTGTTGATCGCAACCGATTTACCTGAACCCGTTGTTCCGGCGACTAGAAGATGCGGCATACGCGCAAGATCAACAATGACTGGCTCACCGCCAATAGTCTTGCCAAGAGCAACCGCCAATTTCATTTGGCTTTCGACAAAATCTTTGTTGTTAATCAGCTCGCGCAAGAAAACAGTTTCCCGCTTTTGATTGGGTAACTCAATACCAATTGCATTGCGACCCGGAACAACAGCAACGCGCGCTGACACAGCGCTCATCGAGCGCGCGATATCATCAGCAAGACCAACAACACGTGAAGATTTAATTCCCGGAGCGGGCTCTAATTCATACAGTGTAACGACAGGACCAGGTCTTACATTGCCGACATCGCCGCGGACGCCAAAATCATCGAGTACGCTTTCAAGACGACGCGCATTTTCTTCCAGCGCGTCGCTCGACATGACCGGGCCAATAGACTTCTTCGCTTCGGTGAGCAGTGCAACGGGTGGAAATGTGTAGAGCTCGAGTTGGTTCGATGATTTTTTCGGCTTCGCTGTTTTTACAGGTGGGCGTTGCCGCCGCGGCTCGACAACAGGCTCTTCATAGGCCTCTTCCTGCTCGGTCGCAGGCTCATAATCAAAACCAGGTTCGCGGCGGGTTGTTCTACGGTCATATGTTCCGTCACCCTCATCTTTTGCAGGCATAATTTTCCGTACAAGAGACGCAATAAATTGTCCGGTTACAATGAAAGGGGAGAATAGATTTTTAAGTCTTCCGAACCAAGTTGATTTAGTTTCGTCATGATGATCCTCATAGGACGAGTGATCATAGTCTTCATCCTGTTCACGATCATCACCAAGAGACTGATTGTGCTTGAAACTAAAACCGGATCCAGCAGCAAGGCCAAACAACGCAAAAAAGCCGAAAGCCAGCATCGCGAAAGGTTTTACCGGAATGCCCTGAACAGGAGGCAAGGAGGCAAGGAAAGCTAAAATCGCATCACCGACAATTCCGCCAAGTCCGATGGGAAGAGGCCATGAGCCCATAATCGGCAAAGCACCGAGAATCGCAGCAGTTGAAAGAGCTCCTAAACTCCAAAAGAACAACCGCCAACGTATGTGAGTAATTCTTGCAGCACTCACGAGTTTCAATCCGAGAAAGCCGCCGGGTGCAACAAGCGCAAGCGATGCCAAACCAAAAAGCTGCATCAAAATATCAGAGAGAATCGCGCCCGGACGTCCCATGAAATTATTCACTGGACTATTGATCGCCTGATTAAGGCTCGGATCTTGTGCAGACCAGGTCACGAGCGCGATCACAATCGCGATCACGGTAACGAGAGTTATGATTCCGATGATTTCGGAAAGTCTTTGCGCAATAAACACGCGGACATAACCGACAAGATCGGTGAATTCGAGATGACGCGAACGGGAAAGACGCATTGACTGGCCGTAAAACTAAATGAATGACTATTTGTAGCGGAGGCAGGGTTAATGCGTGATTAACCTCGCGAAATGACAAAAAAAGGGCGGCCCTTAGGCCGCCCTCGAAATTTCTGGGAGGAACTCTGCTCCGAAGCGCTAGAGGCTTCGGAGGTTCGATCAGTAATTGTAAGCGCGCTCGCCGTGGCTTGCGATATCGAGACCTTCACGTTCCTGTTCGACCGGAACACGAAGCCCGATGACGACATCAACAACCTTGTAGAGGATCGCCGAGCCAACGCCGGACCAGACCAAGGTCAGCAATACCGCTTTAATCTGTGTCCAGACTTGCCCGCTCATGGAATAGGCGCCTTCAACGAGTGAGCCGGGATTGCTGACGTAATCAGCAAGACCAACGCCGCCGAGACCCTTGCTCACGAGGATGCCGGTGCTGATCGCACCGATGATGCCGCCAACACAATGCACGCCGAAGACGTCGAGTGAGTCGTCATAGCCAAAGGCGTTTTTCACTGTCGAGCAGAAGAAGAAGCACACCGCTCCTGCCACGAGACCGAGAACAACAGAACCCATTGGACCAGCAAAACCAGAAGCTGGCGTGACAGCAACGAGGCCTGCAACCGCGCCGGAAACGAGACCGAGGAGCGAAGGCTTGCCCTTCGCAATCCATTCGACGAAGAGCCATGACAGTGCCGCTGCTGCAGTAGCCACCATCGTGTTCACGAAGGCCAAAGCTGTGACGCCATTGGCTTCGAGATTGGAACCGGCATTAAAGCCAAACCAGCCGACCCACAAAAGCGCCGCACCAATCATCGTCATGGTGAGCGAGTGCGGAGCCATCAGCTCTTTGCCGAAGCCCGTACGTTTGCCAATGATCAAAGCGCCTACCAAACCGGCAATACCGGCATTGATGTGGACGACAGTACCACCGGCAAAATCGAGCGCGCCCCATTGGAAGAGAAGACCCGCATCAGCCGTTACCGCATCGAGATTAGCTTGAGCGGTTGCCTTCGCTGCGTCATCAGCCGCACCAGCTAAAGCTTTTGCCGCATCAGCAAGCGCATCCGGACCGGCCCAATACCAAACCATGTGAGCGATCGGGAAATAGATCAGCGTGACCCACAATACGACGAAAACAATCAACGCAGAAAAACGCACGCGCTCTGCAATTGCGCCGACAATCAACGCCGGCGTAATCATCGCGAATGTCATTTGAAATGCCATGTAAACAAGCTCAGGAATGACAACGCCATTCGAGAAAGTTGCAACAGTCGAGTCAGGCGTAATTCCAATTAAAAAGGCCTTTGAAAGCCCGCCGATATAGGGGTTCAGACCACCGCCATTGGTAAAAGCGAGAGAGTAACCAAAGGCGATCCAGATAATTCCCACCAAAGCGACAATCGTGAAAACTTGCGCCATGACGGAGAGCATATTTTTGGTCCGAACGAGACCGCCGTAAAAAAGCGCAAGACCCGGAACCGACATCATCAGCACGAGCGCTGTTGA
>RFXE01000088.1 GCA_009921785.1 Alphaproteobacteria bacterium | reverse complement strand
TAAAGGCGATAAAGGCACCGAGCACCAAGAACACCGCCATGCGCACAAGATAGGCCGTGGGCTTTGTTAAGGGCATTGTATCCTTCGAACGAAACATGCGTCCTCCCTCAGTCAGCGCTCATGTTCGCCGCTTCGCGGCAAAGGTTCAAGGTCTTGACAGATGAAAATATGACCCTTGTTAACGGGTCGTGGCGAGTGTCGCGGTCAGACTTTTATGAAGGGCAGAGTTACCCGCGATCAGTGACACACTGTCCGGCGTGAAATCGGCGCCGGAATACTCCGTCACAAAGCCGCCCGCTTCGCGCACAAGCACAACACCCGCAGAAACATCCCAACTGTTCAAGCCGCCTTCCCAAAAACCTTCAAAACGACCCGCAGCCACATAAGCAAGATCAAGCGCGGCCGAACCGAATCTGCGGAAGCTTGATGTCTTTTCCATGACCGCAGACACTTCTTTGAAGAATTGCGGAAAGCCCGTGCGGTTGGTGGGCGACACACCCGTCGCCATCAAGGCTTCGGCCATGTCGGTGCGACCCGAAACGCGCAAACGACGATTGTTCAAAAATGCGCCCTTACCTTTTTCGGCAATAAAGAGCTCATCTTTAATGGGATCATAAACAACGCCGGCGACATAAGCGCCCTCACGTTCAAGGCCAAGTGAAATGGCGAAATGCGGAACGCCATGCAGGAAATTTAAAGTGCCGTCGAGCGGATCAATATGCCAACGATGCGACGCATCTTTGCCAATAACGATTCCGCTTTCTTCCATCACAAAGCCGAAATCAGGGCGGGCCTTCAAAAGCGCTTCATGCAGAATTTTTTCTGACTTGTGATCCGCTGCGGTAACAAAATCATGCGCGCCTTTGCGCGAGACTTGTAGATTTTCAACTTCGCCGAAATCACGCCGCAAACTTCTTGCGGCTTTCATCACAGAATCAACCATCACGGTCATAAGCGGAGAACGGATCACGGCGGCACCCTTTCAAACAGCGGCGGGATCAAACCGGGCCAAAAAATGTAGCCAAAGCGTCATCCCGCAAGGGACATGCTAGACCATGCCGCAGGGTTGCGGGTCAAGAGTCCTTAACCACGATCATAAGACAGCGTTAACGCTCGGGTCGTTGCGCGGCGCGGATCTCTGCAGAGAGGTCTTTCAGCGCGGCAACCTTGTCCTCGGCTGTCGCGAGGATCGAAGGAGAAAAAGCGACAAATTCGGCGCCGGTTTCAGCAAGCGGCACCGCCATCTCCCGATCACTGGCAAAGGCCACACAGGGCGTCTGAAAGAGCTCCGCCCACCAGTCCGCGCGTTCGATAACGGCTGAGGCGACGGGTATAGACCCATCGGCACGCGGCTCGCCAAACATCACATAGTCAGCGCCCGCCTCTGCCGCCTCCATCGCGTCATGGCGCGCTTTCAAGCCCGCTACTCCGACGATGCGTTCAAGCGGCTTTAAAATTGACAAAGCCTCTGAGAGGCGCGTGAGGTTTGAAAGATGCACGCCATCCGCGCCCGTGCGTGCGACGAGTTCGAACGCATCAACAAGCAACAAAGCGGCGTTGTGTTTTTGCACAACCGCCGCCACCGATTTTGCATGATTGATGCGCGCACGGTCATCTTCACCCATGACGGGAAGAATAACCGCATCGAACTTCACCGCTTCAACAAGCGGCGCCAGTTGCGAGCAGAGTTGCGCCGTATCACTCTCGGCAGGCGCAAAAAGAATAAGGCGCGCGGCGTCTGTCATGATTACATTACCCGCGCGCTATTCGTCTTAGCCAAAGGCCGGATCGAGTTTGCCCGCGGCATAGAGCTTCGCCATTTCAGCGAGCGTATGAACGCGACCGATCTTCGAGGCCTTGCCTGCCGTGCCAAACTCTTCAAAACGCTGTTTGCAGAGCTTGGTCATCGCATCCATGGCGGGCTTCAAATATTTGCGCGGATCAAACTCGCCCGGATTTTCAGCGAGCACTTTGCGTACCTGACCCGTCATCGCCATGCGGCTGTCGGTATCGATATTGACCTTGCGCACACCGTTCTTGATACCGCGCTGGATTTCTTCCACCGGAACGCCCCATGTCTGCGGCATTTTTCCGCCATAGGCGTTGATGATGTCCTGCAAATCCTGTGGCACCGAAGACGAGCCATGCATTACAAGATGCGTGTTCGGCAACAGACGATGAATTTCTTCAATCACATGCATGGCGAGAATGGCGCCATCGGGCTTGCGTGTGAATTTATACGCGCCATGTGATGTGCCCATCGCAATCGCGAGTGCATCGACCTTGGTGGCGCGCACGAATTCAACTGCTTCTTTCGGATTGGTGAGCAATTGATCATGGCTCAATTTGCCCTCGAAGCCGTGACCATCTTCCTTCTCGCCTTCGCCTGTTTCAAGCGAACCCAGGACGCCCAATTCACCTTCAACCGAAATGCCGCCAAGATGCGCCATATCGGTTACGCGCTTGGTAATGCCGACATTATACTCCCAGTCACCCGGTGATTTGCCGTCTTCTTTCAACGATCCATCCATCATCACCGAGGTAAAGCCCGCCTGAATTGCGGTCATGCAGGTCGCAGCATTGTTGCCGTGATCGAGATGCACGCATATCGGAATATGCGGAAAAATTTCAGTCAAAGCATCCATCATGTGCTTCAACATAATGTCATTCGCGTATGAGCGCGCGCCACGCGAGGCTTGCAGGATCACCGGTGAGTCAGTGGCATCTGCTGCGGCGAGAATGGCGTTCGCCTGTTCCATATTGTTGATGTTGAATGCCGGCACGCCATAGCCATGTTCGGCGGCGTGATCGAGCAATTGTCTCATTGTTATGCGTGCCATGATCCCCTAATCCCCTTTTGTCTCTTTAAACGATCATTCTTGATTGATTGAACCTCAGCGTCTCAACGCATCGACGCCCGGCAAAGGCTTGCCTTCAAGCCATTCGAGAAACGCGCCGCCTGCTGTTGAAACATAGGTAAATGAATCAGCTGCACCCGCATGATTAAGTGCTGAAACTGTATCGCCACCACCGGCAACCGAGAGCAGTTTGCCTGCTTTAGTGAGACGCGCCGCTTCGCGCGCCACTTCATTCGTGCCCGTGTCAAACGGCACCAATTCGAACGCACCGAAAGGCCCGTTCCACACAAGCGTTTTGGCTTGGGCGAGTTTTTCAGAGACATGCTTGATTGATTGCGGGCCGATATCGAGGATCATGTCATCCGCGCCGACTGCATCAACCGACACAACTTTGTTTGCCGCATGCGCTTTGAATTCCGACGCCACGGTCGCATCAACGGGCAATACGATTTCGCAACCGGAGGCTTTCGCCGTGTTGAGCACATCGCGCGCGGTGTCGAGCAAATCCTTTTCGCAGAGTGATTTGCCGACGGCTTTGCCAAGGGCCGCCAAAAACGTATTGGCCATGCCACCGCCGATGACGAGAATATCGACCTTCTTCACCAGATTACCGAGCAGCTCAAGTTTGGAAGACACTTTCGCGCCGCCTACAACCGCGAGCACGGGACGCTCCGGCTGTTCGAGCGCTTTAGCCAGCGCTTCGATTTCAGCCTGCATCGTGCGGCCCGCATAGGCGGGCAAGACTTTCGCGAGCCCTTCGGTTGACGCATGCGCGCGATGGGCAGCCGAGAAAGCATCATTCACATAGAGATCGCCATTCGCCGCGAGCGCTTTGACAAAATCCAGTTCGTTTTTTTCTTCCGCTTTGTGAAAGCGCGTATTTTCAAGGCAAACAATATCGCCATTCTTCATGGCATCGACCGCTTGCTTGGCCGCGTCGCCAATGCAATCATCGCCAAAGCCCACGGGACGACCGAGGCGCTTTGAAAGTTCAGCCGCAACCGGCTTGAGCGATTCTTTCGGATCAATGCCTTTCGGACGACCGAAATGCGCGAGCAAAATCACCTTGCCGCCTTTGTCTGCAATCTCGCGGATCGTTGGCAGAATGCGGTCGATGCGGGTGGTATCGGTGACGCGACCCTCCTCCATCGGCACATTGAGATCGACACGGACAAGCACGCGCTTGCCTGAGACGGATGCATCATCGAGCGTGCGGAAGAGGGTCATTGTTTTTTCGTCCTCAGATCAACTTGCCCATGGCCACAGCCGTGTCCGACATGCGGTTTGAGAAGCCCCATTCATTGTCATACCAAGTGAGGATCGAGCAGAGCGTACCATCCATCACCTTGGTCTGATCCATGTGGAAGATCGAAGAATGCGGATCGTGATTGAAATCGATCGAGACATTCGGCGCATTCGTGTAACCGAGAATGCCCTTCATTGGACCATCAGCTGCCGCCTTGATCGCAGCGTTGATTTCGTCCTTCGTCGTTGAACGCTTGGCGATGAATTTCAAATCGACAACCGATACATTCGGTGTTGGCACACGCATCGCGAAGCCATCGAGCTTGCCATTGAGTTCAGGAAGAACAAGCCCCACGGCCTTTGCCGCACCGGTTGATGTCGGGATCATCGAGAGCGCTGCCGCACGTGCACGATACAAATCCTTGTGCATCGTATCAAGCGTCGGCTGGTCGCCCGTGTAGGAATGAATCGTTGTCATCATGCCTTTTTCAATGCCGATGACATCATTCAAAACCTTCGCCACCGGCGAGAGGCAATTCGTCGTGCATGATGCGTTCGAAACGACGAGATGATCCTTCGTGAGCTTCTGGTGATTGACTCCAAATACGACCGTCAAATCAGCGCCATCAGCCGGAGCGGAAACGAGCACGCGCTTGGCGCCCGCCGTCAAATGCGCCGAGGCTTTATCTTTCGACGTGAAGATGCCCGTGCATTCGAGCGCAATATCAACACCGAGATCCTTATGGGGAAGCTGCGCGGGATCACGCACGGCTGTCACTTTGATGGGACCACGACCGACATTGATCGTATCGCCTTCAACCGTCACCGTGCCTGGAAATTTACCATGCACCGAGTCATAACGCATGAGATGCGCATTGGTCTCGACGGGACCCAAATCATTGATGGCTACCACTTCAATATCAGTGCGGCCCGATTCAATAATTGCACGCAACACGTTACGGCCGATACGACCAAATCCATTGATAGCGACACGAACGGTCATAGAAGTCTCCTCAAATCATAAAATCGGATAAGGCCTCTTCACCGAAGAGGCCTGTCATGACAGACAGCGCGTATTAACCGAGACGCTGCGATACTTTTTCAACAATCGCTTCGGCGGTGATACCGAAATGCTTGTAGAGTTCTTTGTAAGGCGCGCTGGCACCAAAGCCGGTCATACCGACAAAGATACCATCAGTGCCAATCAACGAATCCCAGCCCTGACGAACACCGGCTTCAACCGCAACATTGACTTTCGCTTTGCCCAGCGTTGCCACACGATAGGCATCATCCTGACGCGCAAAGAGTTCAAAGCTTGGCACAGACACGACGCGCGCTTTCACGCCCTTTGCCGCGAGCTGTTCACGCGCAGCAACCGCAATTTCTACTTCCGAACCCGAAGCGAAAATCGATACATCCGCTGCTCCCTCAGCCGCGACGAGCTCATACGCCCCGCGTGCTGAACGATTTTCAACCGCATTGTCTTTGCGCAATTGCGCGAGGTTCTGACGTGTCAAAGCCAGAATGCTTGGCGTGCAGGTCTCCGTGAGCGCTATTTCCCAGCACTCGGCTGTTTCCACAACATCAGCAGGACGGAATACGTTCAAATTCGGAATCACACGCAATGCCGCAAGATGCTCAACCGGTTGATGGGTGGGGCCGTCTTCACCAAGACCGATCGAGTCATGCGTCATGACGTGAATGGCGCGAATGCCCATGAGCGCTGAAAGGCGCAAGGCCGGGCGGAAATAATCGGTAAACACCATAAAGGTCGCATCCGACGGAATGATGCCGCCATGAAGCGCCATACCGTTGACGGCCGCAGCCATGCCGTGTTCACGAATGCCGTAATGAATATAGCGACCGGCATAAGAACCCGGCGCCATCGGCGTGATGTTCTTGGTTTTCGTATTGTTTGACGGCGTCAAATCGGCTGAACCGAGCACGAGTTCCGGCACCGCTTCGGTAATCGATTCAAGCGCCATTTCAGAGGCTTTACGTGTGGCCACTGTTTGCGGCTCAGCAGCATATTTCGCCTTGAGTGCGCGGATCGCATCACTCAATTTCGGCGAAGGCTTGCCGCCCATACGACGTTCAAATTCGGCGCTCTTAGGGGATGCCGCAAGACGCTTTTTCCATTCAGCATGCGCGCCTTGCGAACGCTTCGCATTCGAACGCCAGGCATCGAGCACATCCGTATCAACATGGAAGGGCTCAGGTGAAAGACCAAGCGCGGCCTTAGTGGCTGCCAGTTCTTCTGCGCCCAAAGGTTCGCCATGGACTTTTGATGTGCCTGCTTTTTTAGGTGCACCAAAACCGATTGTCGTTTTGCAGGCGATCAAAACAGGACGATCTGATTTCTTTGCACGCTCAATTGCGGCCGCAATCGCTGCCTGATCATGACCATCAACAGCATCGGTTGCCCAGCCTGCTGATTCAAAACGCTTCCGCTGATCAACCGAGTCAGCAATCGACAAAGGACCATCGATTGAAATGCCGTTATCATCCCAGAGCACGATGAGACGATTGAGTTTCAAATGACCGGCAAGCGCAATCGCTTCTTGCGAAATGCCTTCCATGAGATCGCCATCAGAGGCGAGGACGTAAGTGAAATGATCAACAAGCTCGGAACCAAATTCAGCATTCAAATGGCGTTCGGCAAGCGCGAAGCCCACTGCGGTTGAAATGCCTTGGCCGAGCGGGCCCGTTGTCATTTCAACACCCGGCGTGTGACCAACTTCCGGATGACCCGGAGTCTTCGAGCCCCACTGACGGAAGGACTTCAACTCGTCCATCGTCATGCCAGGCGTACCCGTGAGATAAAGCAGCGCATAAAGCAGCATCGAGCCATGACCGGCCGAGAGAATGAAGCGATCGCGATCAGCCCAATGCGGATCCGATGGATCAAACTTCAGAAATTTTGTGTAGATAACGGTAGCGATATCCGCCGCGCCCATGGGGAGACCGGGATGTCCGGATTTGGCCTTTTCAACCCCATCCATGGCCAAGGAACGAATGGCATGGGCCATCCGCGTTTCAAGCGCGTGCGAAGTCATACTCTTAGTC
>RFXE01000087.1 GCA_009921785.1 Alphaproteobacteria bacterium | reverse complement strand
TTCAAATTGGCATCGACATAAGCGCTCTCAAGCGGAACAAGCGCGAGGAGACGCATGCCCGGCTGAACAAATTGTCCAAGCTGGATCGCTTTGTTCCCAATCACACCATCAAAGGGGGCGCGGATTTCTGTAAAGGACAAATCACGTGTGGTGCGCGATAGAGCGGTTTCAAGTTCGCTCTTGCTGCTTGTGAGTTCTGATTTTTGTGCTTTTAAAACATCAAGACCAGCTTCGGCCGCTGTTAGTCCTGCACGCGCGCTTTGAAGGGCAGCTTGTGTGCGGTCGCGATCAGCACGAACTTGATCGAGTTTGGCACGGCTATTGAAATCGGCTGCTGCCAAAGTTTGTGCGCGATCAAAGTCACCTTGCGCGCGTTGCGCATCCGCTTCCGCTGCTGCGATTTGCGCACGCGCTTGCGCGACGGTTGCATTCTGTTGAAGTGATTGACTATCAAGCCGCGCAAGGCTCGCATTTTGTGTTTCAATTTTACGCGACGCACTCTCAACCGCAAGGCGATAATCACCATCATCTATTTTTGCGAGAAGATCACCGGCTTTAACGCTTTGATTATTGACAACCGCAACCGTTACCACATGGCCCGAAACGCGTGTTGAAATCGTGGAGACTGCTGCGCCTACATAGGCGTCATCCGTTGAAATGAGAAAACGACCATGTGTCCAATAATTGAAAAACCACAGGCCGAGGCTGCCTAAAACCACAATCAGCACCACGGGCAAAATGATCGCGCGCGGCGAGCGGCGCTTGGGCATCGGCGCCGATGCGCCTTCAGTTGAGCCAGGCAGGGTCGAAGCGGCATCATTCATGGGGATTTGATCCAGTCAGGCGGGCAATCGTCGAATTACGACATTGAAGGGCGGGTGTGTTGTGGCGCGTAGCCCTTTTACGCCCCAAACGCAATTTCGGTTTTTGGAAATCAGGCGTGCACGGATGCAAGCAGAGCTTGTATCGTTGGGCCGGGAGCGCAATAAATAATCATCCTAAACCCTGAAGGGTCCGTTTGATGTCTCAATCCTCATCTGTTGCTCTCGACCATGCCCGCGCGCTTTTGCGAAAATTTCCGCTTGTAGATGGGCATAATGATCTGCCGTGGGTCGTGCATTCGACAAAATCGGCGGCCATGAGCGTTGCGCGCTATGATCTGTCACGCCTCCATCCGGAAACCGACACGGATACACCGCGCTTGAAAGAGGGCCAGGTTGCGGCGCAGTTTTTTGCGGCCTTCGTGCCCACGCTCACGGAAAAGCCCGGGCGCATGACCTTGGAGTTGATCGATCTTATCCGGCAGATCCCCGAGGCTTGGCCGGACAGCTATGTGTTTGCGACCTCGGCAGCCGACATCAAGCGGGCGTTCCGCGCCGGAAAAATCGCCGTACTTGCAACCGTCGAAGGCGGAACCGGACTCGAAAATTCCTTGGCTCCCTTGCGCGTCTGGCATGCGGCGGGCGTAAGATTGATGACGCTTTGTCATAATGAGACGCTTGATTGGGTTGATAGCGCAACGGATGTGCCCCGTCACAACGGTTTAACGAAATTTGGTGAAGCTGTTGTACTCGAACTCAATCGACTTGGTATTCTTGTTGATCTTGCGCATACGGCGCCACGCGTGATGCATCGTGTGCTTGATATCTCGCGAGCACCAGTTCTTTTCTCTCATAATAACGCTACGACGCTCTGCGATCATCCACGCAATGCGCCGGATGATGTGCTTGATCGCATCCGCGCAAAAAAGAGTGTGATCATGGCGACATTTATTCCTGACTTCATCAATCAGAAAGCGCGGGATTGGTCGCGACCCTTAAGAGACAATTACGGCAAATCGTCATTTCTGGAAAATCACGAAGAGCGTGTGGCCGCTCATATCGCTGTTGCGGGGCCGCAGCCAAAAGCCACCATCGGTGAGCTTTGTGATCATATTGAATATCTCACAAGCCGCACGGGCTTGAACCATATCGGCATCGGATCAGATTATTATGGGGGCATCACACCTGAAGGTCTCGAAGATGTTTCGAAATTCCCGCATCTCATTGCCGCGCTCATCGAACGCGGATGGACTGACGCCTCGCTCGAAAAATTATGCGGCGGGAATATTTTGCGCCTGATGAAATCAGTCGAACGCATGGGTGATACACTACGCGCGACAGAACCGCCGCGCACCGGTCGCATTGAAGATTATGATGGCGAATAGGGAGCGGCGTTGACCTTCTGACTGCACATACAAAAGACCCGGCTGTCGGATCAAATCGATTGTTATATCCCTTTAGCATGATCTTGGAGTCTAACAGGGATTTTCAGATAATGAATGCCGTTGGCATCGGGCGCCGGCAATTTTCCTGCACGGATATTCACTTGAATTGAAGGTAGAAGAAGCAGAGGGGCGGCAAGCTTGGCATCGCGCGTTTCACGCATGCTAACATACTCGTCTTCCGTAATCCCGTCATGGATATGATGATTACTTGCACGCTGTTCCGCTACTGTCGTCTCCCAAGCATAGGTATCTCGGCCCGGGGCCTTGTAGTCATGACACATATAGAGGCGTGTCTCAGGACTAAGAGCGAGAATACGCTTAATTGAGCGATAGAGCTGTCTCGCGCTACCACCAGGAAAATCTGCGCGTGCTGTCCCATAATCAGGCATGAACAGTGTATCGCCTACAAATACCGCATCACCTATTTTATAGACAACGCAAGCGGGCGTATGTCCGGGCGTATGCATGACTTCGATTGTGAGTGAGCCCAGTGCAATATGTTCGCCATCTTTGAAAAGACGATCAAATTCGCTGCCGTCACCCGAAACATCCATCGCGTTAAAGACGGGGCGAAATATTTTTTGAACATCTTTGATATGTTCACCAATGCCCACTTGAGCACCCGTCTTGAGTTTAATGTAGGGCGCACCGGATAAATGATCAGCATGCGCATGGGTCTCGAGGACAAGTCCGATATGCAATCCGTCCTGTTCGGCCTTTTTCAAAATGGCATCGGCCGAGTCGGTCGAAGCCTTGCCTGAGCGGTGATCAAAGTCGAGCACCGGGTCCACCACCGCCGCTTCTTTTGTTGCCGGATCCACGAGCAAATAGCTCACCGTATTGGTTGGTTCATCAAAAAAAGCGTGAATTTGCAGTGGATTAGGCATGTCTAGCTCCTCAATCATCGGCCGCCAATTAAATTAGTTGACTCTAATATAAGATATATCTAATATTGATGCAAGCGTTGATTTTAAGAGTGAACACTATGAGCCAAGTCACGAACCTCGATGTTCCGTCCCTTGAGACAGAGGCTGCCAAAGTGGCGGGCCTTCTGCACCTCATTGGTAATGAAAAGCGCCTTCTCATTTTATGCCGCCTCGTTGAACAGGGCGAAGCAAATGTCGGCTCGCTCGTCGCAAGCATTGGCCTCGCGCAGTCTGCGTTGTCCCAACATCTCGCGCGGATGCGTGAAGAGGGCCTCCTTACTACGCGCCGTGAGGGGCAGACCATTTGGTATCGCATTCTTGATCCGCGCACTGAAACGCTGCTCGAAACGCTCCATTCACTTTACTGCAGAATACCGAAAAAAATTTAACGACAAAATTAAAGGAGTTTACAATGTCATTGCCTGTCCTTTCACCGAAAGAAGCACATCGTCTGATTGGCGAAGGTGCCGCACTTATCGATATTCGTGAGTCCGACGAGTTTGCCCGTGAGCGCATTCCTTGCGCAACAAATGCGCCTCTGTCTCGATTAGATTCAACCGAGTTGAAGACGGGTGATGCTGTCGTTGTTTTTCATTGTCGATCAGGCGCGCGGACTAAGGCAAATGCCGAACGACTCGCAAAAGCAGTAGGCGGCACGGCCTATGTGGTCGAAGGTGGTATGGATGCCTGGAAAAAGGCGGGACTGCCGACTGAGAAAAAGTCAGGAGCGCCTATCGAACTCATGCGGCAAGTGATGATCGCTGCGGGCTCACTTGTTGTGGGTGGCTTTGTACTGGGAGCCACGATTGATCCTCGCCTCTACGTGATTTCGGGCCTTGTTGGTGCCGGTCTCATTTTCTCCGGCGTCACCGGTGTTTGCGCGATGGCCAATTTCTTAAGGTTCATGCCTTGGAACGCCGCGTTCAAGGCAAGCTGAAATGATTCTGGGCCCGTTAACATTGACGCTCGGTGCACTCTCCGGAATTTTGACGGGCCTCATCTTAGGTCTAATCGGAGGCGGTGGGTCGATCCTAGCAGTTCCCCTTTTGGTTTATGTTGTGGGCGTCAACACGCCTCATATTGCAATCGGTACGAGTGCGCTTGCCGTTGCGGTGAGTGCACTTGTGAATCTCTTCTTGCGTGCCAAAGCGGGTTTGGTGAAGTGGCGGTGTGGAATGGTCTTTTCGCTCGCTGGAATTTTTGGCGCCTTTACCGGAGCACGATTAGCAACTTACATGGATGGCCAAAAACTGCTCGGCTTGTTTGGCGTGATGATGGTGATCATCGGCATAGCAATGTTTCGCCGACCAGAAGCGCAGGGTCACCCTGATGTAAGATTGACGCGCTCAACGGCGTCTTACCTTGTTCCCTCACTTACGGGCATTGGCTTTTCGGTCGGCTTGTTATCCGGATTTTTTGGAATTGGTGGTGGATTTTTAATCGTACCCGGACTTATTCTATCGACCGGAATGCCTTTGGCCTTCGCAATCGGCACATCATTCTTTGCCATTGCAACTTTTGGGGCAACCACATCCGTTACTTACGCATTATCAGGCCTTGTAGATTGGCCATTGACAGCGCTGTTCATAGGGAGCGCGGTGATCGGAGGCGTTATCGGAAACCTGCTCAATACCAAACTAAAGCACAAGCAGGCTTTGTTGGGTCGACTCTTTGCAGGTTTAGTTATTGCCGTTGGCTTCTATGTGATGGGACGGTTTGTGTTAGCCTCGATAATCTGAGTGTAAGCCTTAAACCGCACCAAACACGCGTTTGAAAATCGTATCGACATGTTTGAAGTGATAACCGAGATCAAATAGATCATCGATGTCTTGCGGCGAAAGCTTCGCTGATACATCAGAATCCGCTTTCAAAAGCGTTTTGAAATCGCCTTCGCCGCGCCATACCGGCATCGCATTGCGTTGCACGAGGCGATAGGAGTCCTCGCGGCTCACGCCTTTTTGCGTGAGGGCCAGCAAGACGCGTTGCGAATGCACAAGGCCGCCAAGGCGATCAAGATTTTTCTGCATATTCTCCGGATAGACAACGAGCTTGTCGATCACATTGGTGAGGCGCGCGAGCGCAAAATCCAAAGTGACAGTCGCATCGGGTGCAAACATGCGCTCGACAGACGAGTGCGAAATATCGCGCTCATGCCAGAGCGCAACATTTTCAAAAGCCGGCGTCACCGCGGCACGCACAATGCGCGCAAGGCCTGTTAGATTTTCTGTGAGCACCGGATTGCGCTTATGCGGCATAGCGGACGAACCCTTTTGACCCGGTGAAAAATACTCTTCCGCTTCATAAACTTCCGAGCGCTGCAAATGACGAATTTCCGTGGCTAGTCGCTCGATGGATGACGCAATCACGCCGAGTGTTGCAAAGAACATCGCGTGGCGATCACGCGGAATGACTTGCGTTGAAACGGGCTCAACACTGAGCCCCAGTTTTGCCGCAACATGCTCTTCAACGCGGGGATCGATATTGGCGAAAGTACCAACCGCGCCAGAAATGGCGCAGGTCGCAATGTCTTTCCGTGCGGCGACAAGCCGTTCACGGCAACGCGCGAATTCCGCGTAAGCAGTGGCGAGCTTCAAGCCAAAGGTAACAGGCTCAGCATGAATACCATGCGAACGACCAATGGTCGGCGTCATCTTATATTCAAAGGCACGACGCTTGAGAGCTGCGAGAAGATCATCAATATCTTTAAGCAACAGATCCGAGGCGCGCGCCAACTGCACAGCGAGCGTTGTATCGAGCACATCCGATGAGGTCATGCCTTGATGCACGAAGCGCGCATCATCGCCAATAAATTCCGCAAGATGGGTGAGAAACGCAATCACATCATGTTTGACTTCGCGTTCAATCGCGTCGATTTTTTCGACATCGAATTTTGCCGCACCGCCTTTTTCCCAAATTGTTTTCGCGGCTGATCTGGGAATGACGCCCAATTCGGCCATCGCATCACAGGCATGGGCTTCGATTTCAAACCAGATGCGGAATTTTGTTTCGGGCGACCAGATGGCAACCATCTCGGGGCGGCTATAGCGAGGGATCATCAGACGGTCTCCGGTGTCTTTGATAAAGCGGACTGAACGGACTCACGCAAGGCATGGATGGCCGTTGCATAGTCCTTTGTGGGCGTTTTGAAAATGGCAGTGCCGGCAACAAAGCTCGTCGCACCGGCGCGCGCCGCAAGCGGTGCCGTCTCTGGGGTAATGCCGCCGTCAACAGATAGATCGATGGACCGCGCACCAATTAAATCTCTCACGCGTGAAACCTTGGGCATCATCGCCGAGAGAAAGCGTTGACCACCAAATCCGGGATCAACGGTCATGACATTGATCAGGTCCAGCATATCAAGATGAGGGATCACAATTTCAGCCTCATCACGTGGTGTAAGTACTAAGCCAACACTCATCGCATGGGCGTGAATGAATTTGATCAGTGCTGAAAGATCATTCTCTAGACCGACTTGGATCATAACACGGTCACAACCGGCTTTCTTCAAAGGCTCGATCCATTCACGGGCCGGTGTCGCCATCAGATGAACATCAAAGGGTTTGGTCGTGAAGGGCCGGAGGGCTTGAAACATGTTCGGCCCGAAGCTCATATTTTTGTAAACATGCCCATCGATCATATCGAGATGGATGCGGTCACCGCCCGCGCGATCCGCGTGCACCACTTCTTCGCCGAGACGGGCATAATCGGCAGCAAGAATCGAGGGGATGATCTGGATGGGGTGGCTCATGAGGGCCCGATAGCACCGACCTGCCTGCGACACAATGCGCGTGCTGATCTGTCCCCGGAGAAGGGGTTTTTGGTCGCCGGAACGCTTGCCGAGGCGACCTCCCTTTGCCACAACACTGCGCAAAGGGGAGAGTTTGGTTATGGCTGAGCGTGATCTGGACGTCGTGGTTCTCGGGGCCGGCATTGTCGGCCTTGGCGTGGCGTTGAAGGTGCAGGAAAAAGGCAAGGGCGTGGCGCTGATCGACCG
>RFXE01000086.1 GCA_009921785.1 Alphaproteobacteria bacterium | reverse complement strand
TCCGTAATATTTTTGTTCCGCCTACTGCCTTGCGCATGTTGCGCACAATCAAAAATCCACGCGCGAAATATCAATTGCATTTGCGCAGCATCGCCTCAGCCGGAGAAGCACTCGGCGCTGAAACCTTGTTATGGGCGCAAGAAGAATTGGGCCTCACGATCAATGAGGCTTATGGCCAGACCGAATGCAATCTCGTTATCGGGTCTTGCAATGCGCTTCAAATGGTCAAGCCCGGCTTCATTGGAAAATCTGTGCCCGGACATCATGTTGCAATCATTCGTGATGATGGCACCGAATGTGCGCGCGGCGAATTAGGACAGATTGCCATTGCGCGTCCCGATCCCGTGATGTTTTTAGGCTATTGGAACCGCGAAGCCGCAACGCGTGAGAAATTCATCGGCAAATGGATGACAACAGGCGATCAAGGCGTGATGGATGAGGAAGGCTATATCAAATTCATCGGCCGCGATGATGATGTGATCACCTCGTCAAGCTATCGCATCGGCCCCGTCGAGATTGAGGATTGTTTGATCCAGCATCCGGCGATTGCCTTAGCAGCTGCTGTCGGCAAGCCCGATGAGCTTCGCACGGAAATCGTCAAAGCCTTTATTGTGCTTCGCCCCGGATTTACGCAAAGTAACGATTTGAAAGCTGATATTGCGCGCTTTGTGAAAGAGCGTTTGTCCGCGCATGAATATCCGCGCGAGATCGAATTTGTGACTGAGCTGCCGATGACGACAACGGGTAAGATTATCCGCCGTGAGTTAAGAGCGCGCGGTTAATAGATATTCCTATTATAGACGCACACGGCCCTCAATGATCGCACCGCGCATTGTATCATCGAGTATATGATAACGTTGTGTCGCTTGGTCAAAGACATAGACCGGCTCGCTTGCATCACGCGGCGTTAGACCTTCGCGGATAAGATCAATTTTTCTGATTTTGAATGTGCCCGTCATGTCGACATCGCGACGCAAACGTAAAAAGAGCGGCCGTGCATGGGGTGGTAGATTGTTGGCAAGATGGCTCGTTAGGTTTTCAAGATCGAATGACTCATGTTCTGATAGATGAATGGCAGCCATACCGGCTTTGCCGTCGTGATCCTTTAGGGCGACACCATAAACGGCGCAGGACGCCACACTCTGATGTGTGTTTATAGTTTCAGCCACTTCATTAGTTGAAATATTCTCGCCTTTCCAGCGGAACGTATCACCGACGCGATCAACAAAATAAAAATAACCGCGATCATCGCGTGTTACGAGGTCGCCGGAGCGGAACCAGGCATCATCATCTCGAAATGCGTTTCGTAAGATTTTCGCTTCATCGGCACTTTTATCGGCATAACCTTCAAAGCGGTTGGCAGGTGCATTCGGATCATCGATAATCTCGCCAATGATTTCGCCGATTTCACCCGGCGCGCAGGGAATGCAGCGCCCTTGAGCATCGCGCATCGGCTTTTCATTCTCGACATCAAAACGCACGACTTTGACGACGAAACGTTTCTCCGCCCATTTCGGAATGCGGCCCACAGCACCGGGACGCGAATCAAAATTGAAGAGCGCAATATTGCCTTCGGTTGCGCCATAAAATTCTCGAATACGCTTGATGCCGAAGCGTTTGGAAAAAGCATGCCAGATATCGGGGCGCAACCCATTGCCACAAATGAGGCGGATATTGTGCTGCCGATCATTTAGCGACGGCGGCGCATTTAAAAGATAACGGCATAATTCACCGATATAGAAAAACAGCGTGCAGTCATGCCGGATGATATCGCTCCAAAATTCGCGCACGGAGAATTTTTCACGAATGACGACGCTCCCGCCACGAATAAGCACACCAAGAGTGGCAAGAATGCCGCCATTCGAATGATACATTGGCAGGCAATCATAGAGTCTGTCGCTCGCTTTCACCTCCATCACTGAGGAGAAGCCAAGCGCCATGGCACTCACACGGTAATGATTGATATTGGCGGCTTTCGGAAGACCCGTTGTACCGGATGTATAAACATAAACGCAGCGATCATCGATGGTGAGCGGTACGCGCTCATGCGCTTCGAGTGGCGCATCAGAAAAATCGTTCAGCACCCAATTAAGTTCGGACTCTCCAAAGCCATGAACCAGAACGCGTGGGGCATCGACCACACCGTCCATCGCGTGACGATAGGTCTCTAAGAGCTCTGCCGCGACAATCGCAAGCTTCGGCTTGACGATGGTGACAGAGTGCATCAACGCATGACCAGATTGTGATGTGTTGAGAAGTGCTGTTGCGCCACCCGCGCGCGCAATACCAAGCCAAATGCAGAGATAATCGGGGCGGTTTGGTAAAAACAACGCCACCGTGTCGCCTTTGTTGATTCCATTCGCTTTTGCCCAGCGCGCGATGCGGTTGATGCGCGCGCTCATCTGGCCATAAGTCAGCGTCTCGCGCTCGGAGATCAGCGCCACACGGCTCGCATTCTGGCTGGCAATCTCTTCTAGCCGATCAAGGACGGTTTTGTTGGGCGTTGATTTGATCGGCTTGACGCGGTTCAACGTGCGTAATGCGCCGCGCAAATAGGCAAGCTCGCTGATGAGCACCGATAGAGCCCGCATGGATCCGCTTCTCCCGCTTCCGCTTTTATTCCCGTCTTAACGACAACGGGTTGTCGAGCATGGCGGAGCGGTCGGGCGTGTCAATCCCCGGACGATCAAGAAACGCCTCCCAAAGGCGTGACACAAAGCTCTCGTCGAGATCTTTGGTGATGAAAACCATTTTCGTTTGGTGATCACCGTCCGGCCAGCGTGCAAGCTGCACCGGCGGATGAAACACATGCTGCACCCCGTGCAGGATCACCGGACAATCCGGATGCTCGGCGATTTTCACAATACCCTTCATGCGCAGGAGCTTTTCGCCATGGGCGGATTTGAGCAGTGTTAAGAAGAGCTCGAATGCGGATGAGGGAATCGCATCATCGGTGGTGAGACAGAAGGCGCGGATATGCGCATCATGCCGGTTTACATCATGCGGATTGTGGTTGTCGTGATGGTGATGATCGTGATGGTGATGATCGTGATCGTGATCGTGATCATGATGATGATGCTGATGACCATGATCTCCGTAGGCTTCGGCTTTCAGCCAGTGGGCCACATCTGGAGTTTTCTTCGTGAGATCAAAGAGGCCCGTGCCGATAAGAGCTTTTGCCGTGACCTCACCTTTTGCTGCATCTAAAACATCAGCCGCGGGATTGAGCGCCTCTAGACGCGCGCGAAGAGCGGTCACATCCGATTGCAAATCGGTTTTTGTGAGCACAATCCGGTCAGCGATGGCCGCTTGTTTCACGGCCTCCGGATGATGATCAAGCGTCGATGATCCATTTACTACATCAACAAGCGTCGCAACACCGTCAAGCGTGTAACGCGCCACAATCATCGGATGTCCAAGAAGCGATTGGAGAATGGGTGCCGGATCAGCAAGGCCCGTCGTTTCGATCACAACGCGCTTGAAGGCCGCGAGTGAACCCGTATCAAATTTCTTGATCAGATCTTCAAGCGTTGAAATCAGATCGCCTCGGATCGTGCAGCACAAACACCCCGACGCCATCAGGATCATATTGTCATCTTGAGTTTCAATGAAGAGATGATCGAGCCCGATTTCGCCGAATTCATTGACGATGACGATTGTATCGGCAAGCGCGGGATCTTTTAAGAGCCGATTGAGAAGCGTCGTTTTCCCTGCGCCAAGAAAGCCGGTGATGATTGTAACAGGGATCGGCGCAATAGGCATGGCGTTCACCGCGCAACGCGACGCTCGACCACCATGGTCAGAGCAATAGCCACGATCACCAGAAAGCCCCCAAAATATTGAACGGGAAGCAAGCGCTCATCAAGAACAAGCGCAGAGGTAATCGCCGCCACAACGGGCTCAAGACAAAACAACAAACCCGCTACCGTTGCCGAAATTCGTGCCAAAGCGAGAATTTGAAATACAAATCCCAAAACAAAGCCCCCAATCGTCAACCAAATCGGAACGGCGGCAAGTATTTGTGTCTCCATTGAAAACACGCCTCCCGTTGCAAATACGGAGGCGATAGCACCCGGCAAAACAATCGCTTGGGTAACAACAATTTTCGCAGCATTAGAGCTTTTATGGCATCGCGTTCCTGCAAAAAATTGCATGGCTGCCGAAACGCTCGCGAGTGCGGCTAATGCAACACCTCTGAGATCGAGATCACCGCTTGCCATACCAAGAACCAACACGACGCCAACAAAGGCTAAAGCAACAATGCCGAGCATTGCGGGCGTAAGTTTTTTCTTATCAATGAAGGGGCTCGCGATCACGATCAAAATCGGGAAAGTATAAAAGATCACAGCTGCAACGGTGATCGGAATAAACGCTACTGAGGAGAGATAGCCAATCGATACACCCATGCTGCCCAAACCAAGGAGAGCCATAGGCACGCGCTCGCCCTTCACAACATGAAGCGAGCTTCGGGTTAGAAGCGCAAGAACAAGGCCGATGGCAATCATCACCAGCACGCGCTCGGCAACGATCATCGGACCCTGCACGCCGAGCTCAGCGGAGATTTTAGCAAAAGTTATGTTGAAACCGTAGAAAAACGCGCCAGCAAGAGCGAAACCGATTCCCCGCCCTGATTGTTCGGACCCCACGCGCTCACTCCCTAAACTGACTCTTAGATGAGCATCATGCCCACCCGTTTAAGACAAAAGACATACGCGCAGAGTGGAAACACCTCAACCCTTGCCTATGACAATGCGCCTGTGCGGTTTTGATTGACCTCACGGTCTTTCCCCGCGAAGAGAACGATTGTATCAAAATTTGAGGAGCTGATCCGACATGCTGTGGGCCCTTGCCGCTGTTATCGCCGCCGCTGCTCAAACCGCCCGCAATGCGATGCAGCGGAAATTGACGTCTCAAATTGGAACCGTTGGCGCCACACAGGTTCGGTTTCTTTATGGTTTTCCGTTCGCGCTCGTCTTTCTGACGGCGGTCGCGATCGTCACAGGAGAATCAGTGCCTTCAGCAGATTTTGCGTTCATCGGCTTTGCGCTTGGTGGCGCGGTCTCACAAATCCTCGCGACCGCGCTGATGTTGCTGTCCATGAAAGAACGGTCATTTTCTGTTACAACAGCCTATACAAAAACAGAGCCCGTGCAGGTCGCGCTCTTCGGCGCGCTTGTTCTCGGCGATCATCTTTCGATGAGTGCGATTGTCGCCATTATCGTCGCAACAATCGGTGTCGTCCTTATGGCCGTCAAAGCGGATGAAAAACTCACGGCAGCAGGTATTCGTCCTGCACTTGCGGGTATCGCCGCCGGTGGGTTGTTCGCGCTTGCGGCAATTTTCTTTCGTGGGGGTATACTCGAGCTCGGCCAGCAAAGCTTTGTATTGCGCGCCTCAACAATGCTTGCTTGGTCGCTTGGTCTTCAGACATTTATTCTCATCATCTGGATGATGCTCTTCGACCGTAAAGCATTGACCGCAAGCCTCACGCTTTGGCGTTCATCACTTTTTGCCGGATTTATGGGCGCTTTTGCCTCGCAATTCTGGTTTATCGGCTTTTCATTAACTGCCGCTGCGAATGTGAGAACGCTCGGTCTTGTTGAAGTTTTCTTCGCACAAATCGTCACGCGGAAATTTTTGAGCGAAACAACGAGTAAACGAGAATTCCTCGGCATGACGCTCATACTTGTAGGCGTCGCCTCACTGCTTCTCGTTGGCTAAGGCGCGCGTGCCGAGATCGCGAGCGCGTGAACGCCGTCAGCAAATTCTTCGGCCAACAACGCATTGATTGCCCGATGACACTCAATGCGGCTCTTGCCTTGAAAAGCCGCGCTTACAATTTCAACCGAGAAATGGGTTTGCCCGCCGGGGCGTGCGCCAGAATGGCCAGCGTGTTGATGGGAATCGTCAGTCACCACAAGATGCGTGGGTGCAAGGCGTTCACGCAATTTGGCTTCAATCCGGTCGCGGATTTTTGTCTCGCTCATCGACATGGCTCTTAACCTCCCTATGTGCGTCACTTCGCCCTGTCTTCGCAAGACTTGTTTCGGCCCCTCGGGACCGACTATTAGACGCTCATGAACCCGAAGTCGAAACTCTACGACAAGATCCGTATTCCGCCGCGAAGCCGCCGGGGCCGCCCCGAAGCGGAGCCGCCGCGCTGCGAGCATCCGGGCTGTGCGGAGCCGGGGCCCCATCGCGCGCCCAAGGGGCGGCATGAGGAAGGCCGGTTTTGGCAGTTTTGCCTCGATCACGTCCGAGAATATAACCAAACCTACAATTATTTCGCCGGAATGAGCGATTCCGCGATCCTATCCTACCAAAAGGACGCGACAATTGGCCATCGGCCGACCTGGAAACTCGGGGAGAATGCCGCAAGCGGCAAGCGCCGGGCCCAGCAACAGTCCGAAAAGGTCTTTGTTGACCCCTTCAATCTGTTCGATAATGCCGGGACCAAGAAGCCCCGCAAAAAGGCCGAGCCGGAAGGTCCGCGGGTCGGAGCTTTAGCGCAAAAGGCCTATGAGACCCTCTCCCTTGAACCCGGGTCAGACGCCCAGACGGTCCGGCTCCGCTACAAGGAACTCGTCAAACGCTTCCATCCGGATGCTAACGGCGGTGATCGCTCACTGGAAGATCGCTTACGAGAGATCATCAATGCGTATAATACATTGAAAGCGGCGGGCCTCGCCTGATAAAGAGGATGCCGAGGGTTCGTTACGAACCCGCAAATTCCCATTAAGGACGATCGTTAGCGGTCATCCAGCGGTGCCCGGATACGGCGTGCCGCGCCAGTAGTCGATGCGAGGTTTTAAGTGACAAGCGCCCCTACAGCCCCTGGAATGCCTGATATCACCGTCTCCGCCCGCGAGATGTTTGGCATCGACACGGATATGAACGTGCCCGCCTATTCGGTGGCCGATCCCCATGTACCTGATCTCGATCCGGATTATTTGTTCGATCGTCAAACAACATTGGCCATTCTGGCAGGCTTCGCGCGCAATCGTCGTGTGATGGTCTCGGGCTATCATGGCACAGGTAAATCGACTCATATCGAACAAGTCGCCGCGCGTTTGAAATGGCCATGCGTGCGTATCAATCTCGATAGCCACGTTTCGCGTCTTGATCTTGTGGGCAAAGACGCGATCGTCTTGAAGGACGGCAAACAGGTTACCGAATTCCAAGATGGTATTTTGCCCTGGGCACTGCAAAATAATATCGCGCTTGTGTTTGACGA
>RFXE01000085.1 GCA_009921785.1 Alphaproteobacteria bacterium | reverse complement strand
CAGAAACGGGTCAGGGAAGGGGCTTTGGTTCTCTTCGAGCCGATTTTAGCCCCTGGAGAGTCCTATTGTCGGCGCTTGTGGCTCCAGCGTGGTGTGGCGGATTGGGTTGAGACGCAAGGCATCGGCAAAGAAGAACGTTTTTTTGATGATGTGCGCGCGTTTTTAAAAAGCTTTGTCACGGGCGAAGATTTTGATGACGACGTGAAATTAAAGAGGCTGAATACAAGAACGGGTGGATGGTACGAATTCAGAATTACTTTTAATCCGCAGGCAAGACTCTTCGGCGGGTTTTTGAGGTCCGGTGAATTTGTTGTCGTTCTCCAACAAGACCGGCGCTCTTTGGGCCGGACTTCATTTGCACCAGCAATTCAGAGGGCAGAGCGCATATGGAAGGGGCTCTTCCCAAACCACTTGCCGCTCACGGATAGGCGGCAGTTTTTACTGAAGGATTTTTTCGATGGCGAGCAAGACAACACGCACCGAAGGCGCCGTTAAAGCGGAGGCCCGGCAGAAGGCATTTTCCGTTTTGCGGAAAGCGTGGAAACGTCGCAGCGCTGAAGATTTTACGGCGAATGAACTTGCTATACTGCTTGAGCGTGACAAAGCGCAAGTGTCTCGCGTTCTCAATGGCCACTCGCCAACGATGACGCTTGAAACACTCGCATTGTTTCTTGATCGTATGGGCTATCAGTTGCAGCTTGATTGTATTGCGAATGAGGACATCGCTGTTACACGTCGCACCAAATCTGTTGCGTCAGTTTGAGTTTCGAACCACCGTCGTCATTGCGCGCAATGACGGGTGAAAATTTTCTTGCAATGAAGTCAAAAGGTCATTGTTTCTTAGCACGTCATGGCCGGATTTAGCCCGGCCATACACGAATTAAAAAGACGCAGCTCGAAGTATCGAACTTTAAGTCGTGGATGGCAGGCACAAGGCCTGCCATGACAGACAAATTGGTTTGTTCTCTCGCCGTTTTGGACTCTTTCAAATTTGACTAAAACTCTACCCCTTCTTCTAACCCCCTATCATTCTTTGCCGCTTACGGTCCCGCCTCACGCGTTGAAGGTGCGGGGCTAAGTTTGCGTTTTGGTGTGTGTGGATTATGCTTCCCTTAGGTCATGCCCATCATGACTCGGGGAACTAGAAAGCCTCACTCTAACCGGCAGTGCATCTGCCGTCACCAAACTGCCCTGACGTTGATCAACGTCGGGGTGGCGGCGTTATGTCCAGGTCGCGAGACTAAAGGCGTCGCGGCCATGTTAGAGTGGCTATTCTAGCACCCCGACTCCAGCGCCTTCGCGCTGGGGTCGTTTTTGTTTTCAGGAATTGCTCCAGCACCTTCGCGCTGGGGTCGTTTTTGTTTTTGGGGATTGCTCCAGCGCCTTCGCGCTGGAGTCGTTTTTGTTTTCGGGGTGTGTGCGATGCCGCTACTTGATTATTCGAAACTGCTCACATTCGCCGATAGTGTCGAGGCGGTGAGCATCACGCTTCATCATGCGCTGATCAATTTGCGAGATCATGTCGCCTTCAGCGAGAGCGATGATCCCTCCACTCGTCGCGCGGCCGAGCATCTCTCGGCCCTGCTTGAGGACGCGCGGCAAGACGTCGAACAGCTCATCGCGAAGATGGAGCGAGGCTAGGGAACGCTTACCCCTTGCAATCCGCCGTGCCCTTTGGCATGACGACGGCGAAGGCGGGTGCAACCCGCCGCGATAGGGGCTTAGCTCAGCTGGTTAGAGCGGCGGTCTCCAAAACCGCAGGTCGAGAGTTCGAATCCCTCAGCCCCTGCCATTTTCTTGAAGGCTCCGGTTTCGGGGCCTTCTTTTTTGCCGTTTTGGCAGCGGGGTGAGGGGTCTCGGCGCCTTGACCCTTCAGGGCTTTACGCCTATAGAGACGCTCTTTCCAGACATTGGCGGCGGGTCGAAGCTTCAAAGATCACGGCGCCATGCCTGAAACACTTCACTTTTATCGTCTCGTCCGGGGCCAATGATGACCGAATCTTCTCCTAAGCGTTTTTCGGCGATGCATTTCATCCAGGACGTGCGTTCGGAAACGCGGAAAGTTACATGGCCGACCCGCAAAGAGACGCTGATCACCACCGGCATGGTGTTTGTGATGGTGATCTTCGCTTCGGCCTTTTTCCTTTTGTCCGATATGATCATTCACTGGGCCGTCGGGCTCGTTCTCGGCTTCGGCCGCTAACTATCGCTAGACAGAGTTAGATCACCATCATGGCCTCCCGCTGGTACATCGTTCACGCTTACTCGAATTTCGAGAACAAGGTCGCGCAGTCCATTCGCGATCAAGCCGTGCAGCGCAATCTTGCCGATAAGTTCGAAGAAGTTCTCGTGCCGACCGAAAAGGTCGTCGAAGTGCGTCGCGGTCGTCGCGTCGACACAGAACGGAAATTCTTTCCCGGTTATGTGCTCGTCAAATGCGATCTCACAGATGATGTCTATCATCTGATCAAGAACACGCCGAAGGTGACGGGCTTCTTGGGCCACGACAATAAGCCGATGCCGATCTCCGAGCGCGAAGCCGAGCGTATCAAGGGTCAGGTGGCCGAGGGTGTTGATCGTCCAAAGCCCTCAATCAGCTTCGAAGTCGGCGAGACGGTCCGCGTTTCGGACGGTCCGTTTGCTTCATTCAGCGGTCTGGTCGAGGAAGTCGATCACGCCCGCGCCCGCCTTAAAGTGGCGGTCTCGATTTTCGGCCGCGCAACGCCGGTCGAGTTGGAATATGGTCAGGTTGAAAAGGTCTGACGATAGACATCGGCTCCTTTTTTGGTAAAGGACCGGTGCTGAACATCGTGGGAGGGGGTTCATACGGCTTGCCGGTCGTATGACGTAAACCCGAACCACGGACCATAAACTGCCGCGAGGGCTCTTTGGGCCCGACCGGCCTTGTTTGGAGAATGGGAATGGCAAAGAAGATTGCCGGCTATGTAAAGCTTCAGGTTCCGGCAGGCGCCGCGAACCCGTCGCCGCCGATTGGTCCCGCGCTCGGTCAGCGCGGTCTTAACATCATGGAATTCTGCAAGGCCTTCAACGCGAAGACCGCGCAGATGGAAAAGGGTACCCCGATCCCGGTGATCATCACCGCGTATCAGGATCGCTCTTTCACCTTCGAAACGAAGTTGCCGCCTGTATCCTTCTTCTTGAAGAAGGCTTCGGGCATCCAGTCCGGTCACAAGACCACCGGTCGTGGCTTCATCGGCAAGATCACCAAGAAGCAGATCGACGAGATCGCCAAGGCCAAGATGCCTGATCTCAACTGCTCGACAGTTGAATCTGCCGCCGCAATGATCACCGGTTCGGCCCGCTCCATGGGCCTCGAGATTGTGGAGTAAGGGACCATGGCAAATTCAAAAAGAATGAACAAAGCCGTCGAAGGCATTGATCGCACAAAGCTTTATCCGCTCACCGAAGCCATCCAGCTCGTGAAGGATCGTGCAAAGACGAAGTTCGACGAAACCATCGAAGTGGCGATGAATCTCGGCGTTGACCCGCGTCACGCGGACCAGATGGTTCGTGGCGTCTGCGTGTTGCCGAATGGTTCGGGCCGCACCTTGCGCGTGGGCGTGTTCGCCCGCGGTGCAAAGGCGGAAGAAGCCAAGAAGGCGGGTGCTGATGTTGTCGGCGCTGAAGATCTCGTCGAGATCGTCAATGGCGGCACGATCGATTTCGATCGCTGCATCGCGACCCCGGATATGATGCCGCTCGTCGGCCGTCTCGGTAAGGTGCTCGGCCCGCGCGGCATGATGCCCAACCCGAAGGTTGGCACCGTGACCATGGACATCGCGAATGCGGTGGCTGCGGCCAAGGGCGGTTCGGTCGAGTTCCGCGTCGAGAAGGCCGGTATCGTCCATGCGGGCGTTGGCAAGGCGTCGTTCTCGGCTGAAAAGCTCGCCGAAAACATCCGCGCTTTCGTTGACTCGGTCTCCAAGGCCAAGCCGCAAGGCTCGAAGGGCACCTATATGGAGCGCATGGCGATTTCCTCGACCATGGGCCCAGGCGTAAAGGTCGATATTTCGAGCGTCGGCAACGCCTAAGGCGATTTGCCTGATTTGAATTCGAAAGGCCCCGGAGCGATCCGGGGCTTTTCCTTTTGAGCCTGGATGCCGAATTCTTGGCCTCCATGCCGAAAAAGTGTAGGTAGGGGCTTCACAAGGGTCCCGAACGGGGCTAATGAGGCCCCTCGATAAGCGTGATGAGCGGTTTCGGCAACGAAATCGTGGAAACCGCGTGGACTTCGGTCCATGTGATCGATGAGCCGGCAAGGCGAGGGGGTAACTCCTTGTCCGTGCTGGCTTTATCCTGTCCGAGACTGCAGGTGGGTCGATCCCCGGATCGCCCTTAAATCGAATGGACCTGCACAGACGGGGACGACCGGATCCGGGCTTTGCCCGTTTAACGGTTCGAACCTTACCGGGCGCCGGCTTAGCCGGGACGCTTCGGGGACAGACGCGTCGGAAGCGGCGGAAGGGCGGGTAATCGGCCTTTCGCCATCGTGCAACCGGCGGGACGTCAGTCCCAGCCAACCGGAGAGAGCCCCGTGGATAAAGCGGAAAAAGCAGAGCTCGTTTCGTCGCTGAATGGAATCTTCAGTTCCACCAGCGTCGTTGTCGTTGCTCACTATGCTGGCCTCACGGTCGCCGAGATGCAGGATCTGCGCAAGCGGATGGCTGCTTCGGGCGCCCAAGTGAAGGTCACAAAAAACCGCCTTGCCAAAATTGCTCTTGAAGGCACGCAAGTCGCGTCAATCGGGTCCCTTCTGAAGGGTCCGACACTGCTCGCTTATTCAAGCGATCCAGTCGCGGCTGCGAAGGTCGCTGTCGATTTCTCCAAGACCAATGACAAGCTTGTCATCCTTGGCGGAGCGATGGGTCAGACCGCTCTGAATGTGAACGGGGTCAAGGCGCTTGCCACGATGCCGTCGCTCGACGAACTGCGCGCCAAACTTGTCGGCCTCATCCAGGCTCCGGCAACGAAGATCGCACAGCTCTCGACAGCACCGGCGGCAAAGCTCGCTCGCGTGTTCGGAGCCTATGCCAAGAGTGATGCGGCTTAAGGCCACTTCATAGATATCAACGGTTCGAACCTCATTTTATAAGGAAACTACAATGACTGATCTCAACAAACTCGTTGACGACCTCTCATCGCTCACCGTTCTTGAAGCGGCTGAGCTCGCCAAGCTTCTCGAAGAGAAGTGGGGCGTTTCGGCTGCAGCCGCTGTTGCCGTAGCGGCAGCACCGGCAGCTGGTGGCGGCGGTGCCGCTGCTGCTGAAGAGCAGACCGAATTCACGGTCGTTCTCGCCTCAGCAGGCGACAAGAAGATCGAAGTGATTAAGGAAGTTCGTGCGATCACGGGTCTCGGCCTCAAGGAAGCCAAGGACCTCGTTGAAGGCGCGCCAAAGCCGCTTAAGGAAGGCGTGTCGAAGGACGAAGCCAACAAGATCAAGGAAACCCTTGAGAAGGTCGGCGCTAAGGTCGAGCTCAAGTAATCGAGACTCCGCGATGACGCGGATTCTTCGATTTTCTTCGAAGTGAATTAGGCGGTCCCGGGGACACATTGTCTCCGGGATCGTATTCGTGTCGGTAAGGTCTGGGGTAGGGCCTTAATGCCGACATCATTGATGGCGATGTGACGCGGATGTTTGCGACGGCCCCTTCGATTTTCGGATCGGGCCTTGCGCGCAGCATCCCTTGAAAGAGCGAGGAACGAAATGGCTCAGACCTTCACCGGACGGAAGCGTGTGCGCAAGTTCTTCGGGCATATCCGCGAAGTCGCGGTTATGCCGAACCTGATCGAGGTTCAGAAGGCATCCTATGACCAGTTCCTTCAAGTTGAGGAACCTAAGGGTGGCCGGATCGAAGAAGGCCTGCAAGCGGTTTTCAAATCGGTATTTCCGATTTCGGATTTTTCGGGCGCTTCGCTTCTCGAATTTGTGAAATTCACGTTTGAGCCGCCAAAATATGATGTCGATGAATGCCGTCAACGCGGCATGACTTACGCAGCACCGCTCAAGGTGACGCTGCGTCTCATCGTATTTGATATTGATGTTGATACCGGCGCGAAGTCGGTGAAGGACATCAAGGAACAAGATGTTTACATGGGCGATATGCCGCTCATGACATCGAACGGCACCTTCGTTGTGAACGGCACCGAGCGCGTTATCGTCTCACAAATGCATCGTTCGCCGGGCGTGTTCTTCGATCACGACAAGGGCAAGACGCATTCATCAGGTAAGCTGTTGTTTGCAGCGCGTATCATTCCGTATCGCGGTTCATGGCTCGATATTGAATTCGATGCGAAGGACATTGTCCACGCTCGTATCGACCGTCGCCGTAAATTGCCAGTTACAACGCTTCTCTACGCGCTCGGACTCGATGGCGAAGAAATTCTCTCGACCTTCTTTAAGACGGTAACCTACAAGCGCGCAAAAGACGCGTGGCGCGTACCGTTCAATCCGGATCGCATGAAGGGTATGAAGGCGGTCAATGATTTGATCGATGCCGACAGCGGTCAGGTTGTTCTCGAAGCCGGTAAGAAGCTCACGCAACGTACAGCGCGGATGATTGCGGAGAAGGGCACAAAGGCTCTGCTTGCGACGGATGAAGATCTTTATGGTCAATATATCGGCGAAGATTTAGCGTCACCGAAGACCGGCGAAATCTATGCGGAAGCGGGTGACGAAATCACCGATAAGCTTCTCAAGTCGTTGCTTGATGCTGGTTTGAAAGAAATTCCGGTTCTCGACATCGACCACGTCAATGTCGGCCCTTACATCCGCAACACGCTTGCGGTTGATAAGAACTCGTCGCGCGAAGAAGCGCTCTTCGATATCTATCGCGTGATGCGTCCTGGTGAACCGCCGACGATTGATACGGCGGAAAATATGTTCCAGTCGCTCTTCTTCGATCCGGAGCGTTATGATCTCTCGGCCGTTGGTCGCGTGAAGATGAATATGCGTATGGAGCTTGATGCTCCCGATACGCATCGCACTTTGCGTCGTGAAGACATCATTGAAGTTGTGCGCGCGCTTGTTGAATTGCGTGATGGTCGCGGCGAAATCGATGACATCGACAATCTCGGCAATCGTCGAGTGCGCTCAGTCGGCGAGTTGATGGAAAATCAATATCGCCTCGGTCTGTTGCGTATGGAACGCGCGATCAAGGAGCGTATGTCGTCGGTCGATATCGACACGGTGATGCCGCAAGATCTCATCAATGCGAAACCCGCTGCTGCAGCTGTTCGT
>RFXE01000084.1 GCA_009921785.1 Alphaproteobacteria bacterium | reverse complement strand
TGATCGTTGCCTTGATGCAACGTCAATCATCGCGACCTGTAAAGAGTTTCACTATCGGCTTTGAAGAAGATGCCTTTAACGAAGCGCCTTATGCGCGTGCGGTCGCAAAGCATCTGGGCACAGATCACACGGAACATTTTGTAACACCGCGCGAGGCGCTTGATGTTATCCCGATGCTGCCCGCGCTTTATGACGAGCCTTTGGCAGACGTATCGCAGATTCCGACATTTCTCGTGTCACGGATTGCACGCCAAGCAGTCACCGTATCGCTTTCCGGTGATGCGGGTGATGAGCTGTTTGGTGGTTATACAACCTATGCGCATGCAGAGCGCATGATGGGCCTCTATGCGCAGAGTCCTGCATTTATGCGGCCCTTGGTTACAGGTGCACTCGATGCGGCCTCATCATTGATGGGAGCGCTCGGACAATCGGCTCTCGCGCATAAATTGGGACTGTCGGCTCATGTTCTTAGTGCCAGAACATCATCAGAAGTGGGTATGCGATTGGCGGATCATTGGATCGGTGAAGCCATACCCGTGATCGGTGCAGCGCATCAAACTGTAAATTCTGAACCTTTCTCTGATCTGGCAATGAGTGATCTCGAGCGCATGATGGCGCGGGATATGGTTACTTATCTTCCTGACGATATTCTTCAAAAAGTTGATCGTGCCGCGATGGCTGTTTCGCTTGAAACGCGCGTACCGTTGCTTGATCATCATATTGTTGAATTTGCTCTCAGCTTGCCGATGTCTCTGCGTCGACGTGAGGGGCAGGGTAAATGGATTATGCGGCAATTGCTGGATCGCTATGTTCCAAGACATTTGATTGAGCGGCCCAAAAAAGGTTTTGGTGTTCCCTTAGCCGCGTGGCTGCGGGGCCCCTTAAAGGCTTGGGCGACGGATCTCCTATCGCCCGAGACACTCAAGCGCGATGGTTATTTTGAAAATCAATCCATTACGCGGGCGCTTCATGATCATTTATCCGGACGACGTGACCGTCATAATGATTTGTGGCCGGTGCTTGTTGCGCAACAATGGTTGAACGCAACAAAATAACACGCCCTCTACGTGCGCTTTGCTACGACTATCGGGCAAGCAAAATTTAGTGATTGCCGCGCCAGGCGCGGAACCAGCCGATGAATTTTTCAACGCCCACTTCTAGTGGCGTGGACGGTTTAAAATCAACCGCTTCCATTAACGCATCGACATTGGCATAGGTTTCAGGCACGTCGCCGATCTCAATGGGGGCGAAAATCTTTTTAGCTTCGATGCCTAAGGACTTTTCCATTGTGGCGACAAGATGCATCAGTTCAACCGGACTATTATTGCCGATATTATAAACGCGATAGGGTGCTTTGCTTGTGCCGGGATCAGGCTTTGCGCCATTCCATTCAGGATTAGGTTCAGCAGTTTTAGGCACGAGGCGCGTGATTGATTCCACAATGTCATCGACATAGGTAAAATCGCGTTTCATTTTACCGTGATTGAAGAGCGTAATCGGCTCGCCTTTGAGAATAGCATCGGCAAAAAGCCACATCGCCATATCGGGGCGGCCCCAAGGTCCATAAACGGTGAAGAAGCGCAAACCCGTCGATGGCAGGCCGAACATATGCGCGTAAGAATGCGCCATCAATTCATTCGCCTTTTTTGTTGCCGCATAGAGCGACAAAGGATGATCGACATTGTCATGAATTGAAAATGGCATTGCCGTATTCGCGCCATAGACCGATGATGATGACGCATAAACAAGATGCGCGATCTTATGATGGCGGCACGCTTCGAGAATATTCAGAAAACCTGTGAGATTGGCATCACCATAGGCTTTTGGATTGACGAGCGAGTAACGCACACCCGCTTGGGCCGCGAGATTCACTACATGCGTGAATTGTCCTTCGCGAAATGCTCGATCAACTGCTTCGCCATCGGCCAGATCGCCTTCAACGAAATTGAAGTGTGCGTTGGGCTTGAGCTCCGCGAGGCGCGCATGTTTCAGTGTCACATCATAATAGGGATTGATGTTGTCGTAGCCGGTGACGGTATGGCCTTCAGCAAGGAGCCGACGCGCGACGTGAAAGCCGATAAAGCCGGCAGCGCCGGTGACGAGAACGCGTAAACCGCTATGCTTCGTAGGATCTGACATGGCGCGCTATATAGGCGATGCGGAAGCCTTTGCCAAAGCGCTTTTTGTCCTATGTTCTGCTTGCCAAAGCAGTATTCCCGCGTTCAAGTCAATCTTTGCGGCGGTTGGGGTATCAAAATGGCGCATTTGGCGATTATTGGCTCGGGAATCATCGGCCGCTCTTGGGCGATTGTGGCCGCGCGGGCGGGGCTTCATGCGCGTCTTGTCGTACGGCGCGCAGAGGCGCGAGCCGATGTTGCGCAAGCGATTCTCTCCGCGGCCGATAACGCCTTGCCGATTGCCCCTTCTGTGCCTGTTGATCAGCTCATGCAGCGTATCACCTTTGTCGCGACGCCTGAGGAGGCAGCGAAAGACGCCGGCTTTGTGTTCGAAGCGATCCGTGAAGATTTGGCAGAGAAAGCCGCCTTGTTCCGTTTGCTTGAAAGCCTTGCACCGCCTGATGCCATTCTTGCGAGTTCCACATCAAGTTTTGGCGCGTCGCGTTTTGCTGGTGACCTTCATACACGCGCGCGCATCATCGTCGCTCATCCGCTGGCGCCACCTCATTTGATTCCGGCAACCGAGATTGTGCCAGCGCCTTTCACCGCTTTGCAAACAGTCGAGACGGTGTTCGAGCTTATGCGTGCTTTAGGGCAAAAGCCTTTGCTTGTGCGCAGCGAGCAGCCCGGCTTTGTTATGAACCGGATGCAAGGCGCACTGCTTCTAGAAATGATGCGTGTGGTTGAAGAAGGTGTCATGGAGCCTGAAGATGTTGATAGCATCATTCGTGATGGCTTCGGCTTGCGTTGGGCCTTTCTCGGTCCCTTCGCGGGAATTGATCTCAACGCGCCGGGCGGCATTGCCGATTATTTGAAACGCTACGGTTTCATGTTCGAAGATCTCGCACGCGAGAGAGGCATGAAAACACCTGCCGTGACCCCGTCCATTATATCAACACTGCATGAAGCCCTGCGTGCCGCGCATCCCCTCAACGATCAGCCCAAACGCCTTGCGATGCGTGACCGCTTGATGGCCGCACTCCGGGCGCTGCGCCGCGATCAAGGCGTGAATTAACTCTGCGCGATTATCCGTTTAAAAGAGTGAAGCGTACTAAGCGGGGAGAGGATAGGCTGTTTCCGCTTTGATGCGCTCCATCGCGAATCGTGACGTCACATTTTTGAGCGGCGCGGCGGCGATCAACCGTTTATAAAACGCATCATAAGCAGCCATATCCGCAACGGTGACGCGTAAGATATAATCTGTGTCACCGGCCATGCGATACATGTCGAGCACTTCAGGTTGCGCGGAGATGAAGGCTGCAAATTTTGTGAGCCATTCAATCGAGTGATCGCCCGTCTCAATCGAAACCAATACGGTTAAACCGAGTCCGATTTTTTCGGGCGCGACTAAGGCGACACGCTTTAAAATAATTCCATCCTGTTCGAGCTTTTGAACGCGTTTCCAGCACGGCGTTTGCGACAGGCCCACGCGATTGGCGAGCTCTTGAACGGACACATCGGCATTCGCCTGAAGCTCGGTGAGGATTTTACGATCAATCGCGTCCATTTGCCCGATCCTTATCGTTCTGAATTTCGAACAAAATCGATGAAGGCTCTATAAAAATCAACCCAGTAAGAGAATTTATTTCTCAATTAATATGATTATTCTCTTTTTTATACCTTAAAGGGAAGAAAATACTATTTTAACCGTCTCTTTAAAAGAACATTCTCATTGACGAAAAAGACCTTTTTTGGTCATTCTCTCTCCATCGGTTCGGTCATCCGGATCGGTCGCGGGGATTTGAAGCGAGCAGCTTGCACCGCGTCACCAAATGCTAAAGCGCCACGAACGCGACGCTCAAAAGGCGAATTCGTGGGCTCCCCAGATGTGAAGGAGATGAGCCATGAATGTAGGTGATGAGATATTCGGTAATCCGAAGGTAAATCCTGAAGCTTTTACTCAGGCGATCCGCCGTCTCGCTGGCGGCGTGTCGATTGTAACGGTTGGATTTGGTGCCGATCGAACGGGCCTCGCAGTAAAATCTGTTACAACGCTTGATAATGATCCCCGTCGGATCCTTTTGACAATTGAGCGAAGCCATTCAGTTTCCAATTCTATTGCCGATTATAGATGCTTTGGTGTCAACATTCTCTCCGCTGATCAGCACGGTCTCGCCGATCGATTTGCTGAGCGCAGCACAATCGCTGAACCGGCACGGTTCTTTGGTGCGAGGTGGAAATCATTAGTCACCGGAGCACCCCTTCTGGAAGGCGCGCTCGCCGCGATTGATTGCACCGTTGAAGAAGTGATCGAGCGGGAATCTCATGCCATTGTGATTGGGCGCATTGAGGCGGTTGATCTCGGCCGCTGGTCCGATCCGCTTCTTTATTGGTCCGGGGTCTATCGCACGATCCGCGATTTGGAGACGGTCCCCTTTTCCGCAGTCGGCTGACCTGATACGCCTCTGCCTCAGACTGGGGCAGGGGAGAGTGCGGTGTCTGCAGAGATCGGCGCGAGCGGCGGCATAGAGACACGCTATTCCTGGATCAGGCTTGGCATCGCCATTGTGATTGGCACAATAGGCGGCGTTGGCATGTGGTCGGTTGTTGTGGCCTTGCCCGCCGTGCAGGCTGAATTTGAAACCGGTCGCGGCAATGCGTCTTTGCCCTATACGCTTGTGATGTTGGGTATCGCGGCAGGTGGTATCTTTTTCGGCCGCATCAGCGATCAACGGGGAATCGTTCCACCGCTTTTAATCGGCGCTGTGGCGCTGGGCCTTGGCTATGTTGCGGCCGGTTTTTCTCCGAATATCTGGGTGTTCATTGCCATTCACGGCGTGATGATTGGCGCGCTGGGAAGCGCTGCGTCTTTCGGCCCGCTGATGTCGAATACATCTTTGTTTTTTGATCGTCATCGCGGCTTGGCTGTCGCGCTGTGTGCCTGCGGCAATTATATCGGCGGCGCGATTTGGCCGCGTGTCGTGCAATATGGTCTTGATACTGTGGGGTGGCGCTATACGCATATGGGCATCGGTTTGATCTGCGTTGTCACATTGGTGCCCTTATCCCTTTTAATGCGGCGGCGACCGCCCGCCGCACCGGTGCGTGCATCAGCGGCAACCGGACGTCATGGTTCTGCAAGTCTCGGTCTTCATCCCGGTCTCTTGCAAGTCTTGCTCGGTGTTGCGGGCATCGGATGTTGTGTCGCGATGTCGATGCCGCAAGTTCATCTTGTCGCCTATTGCGGTGATTTAGGTTATGGCGCGGCGCGCGGTGCCGAAATGCTTTCGATGATGTTGGGTCTTGGTGTGATCAGCCGCATTGCGGGTGGTATGGTTGCGGATCGTTTCGGAAGCATATTTGCATTGGCTCTTGGTTCCTTGATGCAAGGTCTCGCGCTCACCTTCTTCCTCTTCTTTGATTCATTGACATCGCTATATTTGATTGCCGCGATGTTCGGTCTGTTTCAGGGCGGCATTGTGCCAAGCTATGCGATGATCGTGCGTGATTATTTTCCGTCTGCTGAAGCCGGACGCCGCGTCGGCGTTGTACTGATGGCCACTCTGGTCGGTATGGCCTTTGGCGGTTGGCTCTCTGGCGTTTTTGAATGGCGTTGTCTTCAACCTGATCAATCTTGCGATTGTGGTCTGGTTGTTGATGCGTAGCGGTGGCGTGTTCGCGGTCTATCACGCGCGCCGCGCTGTCGCACACGTGATGTAAGTTGATCAGCACAATGGCTTTCGAAGCGCTTTTTTCGTCCTATTCTATTGGCTCTGTGACGGTGCCCAACCGGATCGTATCGACGGGCCATGATACGGTGATGGCGCATCATGGCCATGTCACGGATCGTCTCATCGCTTATCATGAAGCGCGCGCCAAAGGGGGCGCGGGGCTTATCATCGTGCAGGTTGCGGGCGTCCATGCGACGGCGCGTTACACATCACACATGTTGATGGCCGATGATGATACCTGCATCGAAGGCTATCGCGCGCTTGCAACAAAAATTCATGCTCATGGCACGAAAGTGTTCGGCCAATTGTTTCATCCCGGCCGCGAGATTATGGAAACGGATGACGGCACCGCGCCTGTGGCTTATGCGCCATCTGCCGTGCCGAATTCACGCTTTGCCGTGATGCCTGTGCCGCTTGATCAGAAGATGATCGACGAGATCGTCGAGGGTTATGCAGCGGCGGCTCTGCGTTTGAAACAAGCGGGGCTTGATGGCTGTGAGATTGTTGCAAGCCATGGCTATTTGCCTGCGCAATTTCTTAATCCCGCGGTCAATCGTCGTACGGATCGCTATGGTGGCAGCCTCGAAAACCGCATGCGGTTTATTGACGATATCGCTGTCGCGGTGCGCGCGCGTGTCGGTGAGGATTTTGTGATCGGCCTTCGCATCTCGGGCGAGGAACGCGATGTTGAAGCGATGGACAAGAACGAGGTTGTCGCGGTGTGCGAAGCCTTAGATCAAAAACACGCGTTTGATTATTATCACGTGATTGCCGGTACATCCGCTTCGCTCTCAGGTGCGATCCATATTGTGCCGCCGATGTATTATGAGACGGGGTATGTCGTGCCTTTCGCAGCGCGTGTGAAAGCGGTTGTGAGGGCGCCCGTTATGGTGACCGGACGCATCAACCAACCACAAATCGCCGAGCAGATTCTTGGTGAGGGGCGCGCCGATTTTTGCGGCATGACACGCGCCTTGATTGCCGATCCCGAGATGCCGAATAAGGCGCGCGCGCACAAGCTAGATGACATTCGTGCTTGTATTGCGTGTAACCAAGCCTGTATCGGCCATTTTCACAAAGGCTATCCGATCTCCTGTATTCAATATCCGGAGACAGGGCGCGAGACGACGTTAGCCGCGCGCAAAATACCAACCCAAAACAAAAAGAAGATCTTGATTGCGGGTGGTGGTCCGGCAGGCATGAAGGCAGCTTCTGTTTTGGCCGCACGCGGTCACCAAGTCACTTTGTGTGAAGCGTCCGCTCAATTGGGTGGTCAGGCGCTGCTCGCGCAAATGCTTCCGGGTCGCGCGGAGTTTGGCGGCATCATCACCAATCTTTCGCGCGAGATGGAGTTGGCGGGCGTTGATGTGCGTCGTTCAACTCCCGTCACGCGCGCACTCGTTGAGCTTGAACGGCCCGATGACGTATTCATCGCTACCGGTGGCACCGCGCGTCGTCCTGAATTTGAAGGCTCCGACAGCGCGCATATTGTGACCGCATGGCAAGCCTTGAAAGGTGAAGCCAATATTGGCGGTCGTGTTGTGATTGCGGAGTGGAAAGG
>RFXE01000083.1 GCA_009921785.1 Alphaproteobacteria bacterium | reverse complement strand
AAGCAGCGGGCGTGCCGGTGGCTGACGGTATTACCATCAGCCGGTTCGAGGCGGCGAAGGCCCATGTCATGCCGCCACCCTATGTGGTGAAGCCGGTCAATGAGGGATCGTCCGTCGGCGTTATTCTCGTGCGTGAAGATCGTTCACACCCACCGCAGGAGCTTGGTCGCGCCGATTGGCCCCATGGCGATACGGTTTTGATTGAGCGCTATATCCCCGGGCGGGAATTAACTTGCGCTGTCATGGATGGGCGGGCGCTCGGGGTCATCGATATCCAGCCGGCGGCCGGAAGTTTTTACGATTTTGAGTCGAAATATGCCAAGGGCGGATCAATTCACGTTTTGCCGGCAAAAATTTTACCGAATATTTACCATCTTGTCCAAAAGCTAGCGTTAACGGCGCATCAATCTTTAGGCTGCCGCGGTGTGAGCCGCATGGACTTTCGTTACGACGACACGCCCAACGGTACGGGCGAGGTGGTCTGCCTCGAAGTCAACACCCAGCCGGGGATGACGGAAACGTCTTTGGTGCCCGAATTGGCTGCCCATGAGGGTATCGGGTTTGGCGAGTTAGTACGATGGATGGTGGAGGACGCGAGCTGCGAGCGCTGAGGGGGCAATCCGCCTCCGGCGAATTCGCGTTTGTACATCGTGTTCATCATTCTCGGTTCAGAGTTTTAACAACCCGTTTTGGATCAGACTCCCGCTTTCGCGATACTGTTTCTGCTCTCATTACGCGTATTCCCAAGGGGATCGGCTCAACGCTCACTGTGGGGCTGTTTGCCGCGACGCTTCTCTTTGGTCTTGATCGCGGCGGTCATATTCAATCCTTTCTCGAAGCGCATGGCGATTTGCGGCAAGAAGCATTGCGCCTTGCCGGTTTTGATATTCGCAGCGTCACAATCACAGGGCTTCAAACATTAAACGAGCAAGATGTGCTCGCCGCGACCGGCATCGAAGCCGATGACTCGTTGCCTTTCCTTGATGCTGACGCGGTACGCACGCGTTTGATGGCGTTGCCGCTTGTACGCGATGTCACCGTGCGCAAATTCTATCCGAATGCGCTCTCCATCGGCATTTCTGAAAATAAGCCCTACGCCTTGTGGCAGCGCGATGGTGAGGTTTCGATCATCGGATCAGATGGTCGTGTCATTGGTGATATGAATGATGAAGCCTTCGCCACTTTACCCCTCGTCGTGGGCGAAGGGGCTGCGGCGCGAGCAACCGAATTTGTGTCCATTCTTGAGGGCGCGCCTGATGTAAAACCGCTTGTAAAAGCTGGTGTTCGCGTGGGTGATCGCCGTTGGACTTTGAAGCTCACAAGCGGTCTCGACGTGCTTTTGCCGGAAGAGAATCCGTCCGCTGCGCTACAAAAATTTTCGAGCTTTGTGCGTGATCATAAGTTGACCGATAAAGACATTGTTCTTGTTGATCTGCGCTATCCGGACCGTGTTGTTCTGCGTCTGACTGAGGCTGCTGCTGCGCAACGCGAGGAACAATTAAAAGCCAAAGCCAAGGCGAAGGGAGGTCCGGCATGAGCGAGTACGGGCCGAGCCTCACGCCGCGTATGCGGCCGATTAATCCCAAACGTACGACCATTGTGTCCGTCCTGGACGTGGGCACGAGCAAAGTTGTGTGCTTGATCGCCGAGCTTTTGCCGGCGTCCGGCGCTGAAGCACTCAAGGGCCGTTCCCATAAAGCGCGGATTATCGGTTTAGGTCATCAACGCGCCCGCGGCATTAAAGGCGGCGCGATTATTGATCTCGAAGCCGCTGAGCATTCGATCCGTCTCGCGATTGACTCCGCCGAGCGCATGGCGCGCGTCGAAGTGCGTTCGGTCATTGTGAATATGACAGGCGGCCGTCTGAAATCAGAAGCCTACAACGCTGAAATTTTCTTGCGCGGGCAGGGCGTTGCCGATGGCGATATTCGCCGCGTCTTCGAGGCGATGAGCTATACGGGCGCGGAAGCCGGACGCAGTGTTTTGCATTCGCTGCCGACCGGATTCTCGATTGATGAAACGCGTCATATTCGCGATCCGCATGGCATGATCGGCGAAAAGCTTGGCGTGGATATGCATATCCTCACGAGCGACGAATATGCGATCCGCAATCTGATGCTCGCCGTCGAGCGCTGCCATGTCGGCGTTGAGGCGGTTGTGGCGAGCCCTTATGCGAGCGGTTTATCGTGCTTAGTTGATGATGAAGCCGAAATGGGCGTGGCTGTTGTCGATTTGGGCGGTGGCACAACAAGCGTGGGTGTGTTCTCGAATGGTGTTCTTGTTCATGCCGATGCGGTTGCGGTTGGTGGCAATCACATCACGATGGATATTGCGCGCGGTCTTTCAACCGGCATCAACCATGCCGAGCGTTTGAAAACGCTTTACGGCTCGACTTTAGCGAGCCCGTCGGATGATCGCGAAACAGTTGCCGTTGCATCCGTTGATGAGGCGCAAGGCGATCATGTTTATCACATTCCAAAATCTCAGCTTGTTCGAATCATCCGTCCGCGTGTTGAAGAGATTTTAGAGCTTGTGCGTGATCGGTTGAAGACATCCGGATTTGCAGCGGAAGCGGGACGTCGCATCGTTTTGACAGGAGGCGGCGCATCGCTGACGGGATTGTCCGAATTGTGTCGAATCGTAATCTCGAAACAAGTTCGAGTCGGTCGCCCGCTCGGCGTGCAGGGTTTGCCGGAAGCGTTAAAGGGGCCTGCTTTTGCAGCGCCCGTCGGGCTTCTTGTTTATCCGCAAGTTGCTGCGCTCGAACATTTCGAGCCGCGCACTTCGGGACTGGCTTTGGGTACGGGGACAGATGGCTATTTCATGCGTGTTGGCCGCTGGCTGCGCGAAAGTTTCTAAAGGGGATCGGCACTGCGGCGCGGCGGCCTCGGTGTCATAAATGAGTTCAACAAAGGCGCTGCCGGGCGTCGAACCAGAGTAAAGGCGAAGACCATGACGATCAATCTTGCAGCTCCGGACATCCGGGAATTGAAACCAAGAATTACCGTGTTCGGTGTTGGTGGCGGCGGCGGCAATGCCGTTAACAATATGATCGAAATCGGTCTGCAGGGCTGCGAATTCGTGGTCGGCAATACGGATGCGCAAGCGCTCACAAGCTCGAAAGCGCATCGCGTTATTCAGATGGGCATGCAAGTGACAGAAGGTCTGGGCGCTGGTTCCCAGCCAGAAGTGGGTCGTGCGGCAGCCGAAGAAGTGATCGACGAAATTCGCGATCAACTCGCGGGCGCACATATGGTCTTCGTCACAGCCGGTATGGGTGGCGGTACGGGAACGGGCGCCGCGCCGGTTATCGCACGCGCCGCGCGTGACATGGGCATCCTCACGGTGGGTGTTGTCACAAAGCCATTTCAGTTCGAAGGCACACGCCGCATGCGCCTTGCTGAATCCGGCATCACTGAATTGCAGAAATGCGTCGATACGCTGATCATCATTCCGAACCAGAATCTGTTCCGCGTTGCTAATGAGCAAACCACTTTCGCCGATGCGTTTGCCATGGCCGACCGCGTTCTTTATTCCGGTGTTGCCTGCATCACCGATTTGATGGTCAAAGAAGGCCTAATCAATCTCGACTTCGCCGATGTCCGCGCTGTGATGCGTGAAATGGGCAAGGCAATGATGGGCACGGGCGAAGCCACTGGCGAGAAGCGCGCCCTTCGTGCCGCCGAAGCGGCGATTGCCAATCCGTTGCTTGATGATGTGAATATGTCGGGCGCGCGCGGTCTTCTGATCTCGATCACCGGCGGTTCTGATCTTACGCTTTATGAAGTTGATGAAGCTGCCACACGCATTCGTGAAGAGGTTGATCCGGATGCGAATGTGATCTTCGGCGCAACACGCGATGACTCGCTTGAAGGTATTGTGCGTGTGTCGGTTGTTGCGACTGGTATCGATCACGCTGAAATCATGCGTCAGAATGCAACGGCTCCGATCCAAACATCGGCCGTTTCTGAACATCGCTTGCGTGATATGGCCGACCGCGTGCGTAATGAAGTGACAGCCGCACTCGCGCGTCCGGTTGAACATCATACGCCGGTTGCCCCGGTTGCTCCCGCTGCGCCCGCCGCGTCTTATGTGTCACAGGCTCCGATGGCTGAAGCCCCCGCATATCAGCAGCCTTATCAGCCGCGCGGTATTCAGGTTGCGCCTGATCTCGCCATTCGTCCGGCCGCACCGCGTCCGATGATGCCAGAGCCTCAACCTCAGCCTGCACCGCGTATGCCTGACTCTTATGCGCCGCATGTTGATGATCGCGGTTTTGTGCCGCCGGTGTCCGAGCGTCCTATGCGTCCGGTTCGTATGCCATCGGCAGAAGATTTCCCGCCGATCGCGCAGAGAAGCCTTGAAGCTGGTCACCAGGATCGTGCTGCCCCGGCAGCCGTTGAAGGTCAGAAGAAGTCATTGATGGAACGCCTCGTTTCAGCAGGCTTCGGTGGCCGTCGTGCCGATCCTGCTGAAATGCCTGCGCCGCCGCGCGCCGTATCGGTCGAACAACAACCGATGATGGCCCAGCCGGAAATGCCGGCTCAGGCGCCGCGTCCGGTTCAACAACCGGTTCAGGCTGCTCGTCCCGCCGCACCCCAGCGGATGTTCGAGGATGACCAGATGGAAATCCCTGCTTTCTTGCGTCGCCAGTCGAACTGAAAGCCCGTATTTCAGCACGGAAATGAGAGTTCAGCCCGGATCATAAAGATCCGGGCTAAATTTTTGTAAAATAACGATTTTTTAACGTTTTCCCCAGGCCCCTTTTTTGTAACAAACGGTAAGAAACCGTGATTTGAGCCAAGAGAGTGGCACGGGTAGAAGAGGGTACGAATTCGGTCCGCATTTCAGCGGATTCGGATATGGGGGATGGACGAGACAATGCTGCGCGGACGGATCCTCAAAGGATACCGTTGAAAAGAGTGGGCAGAGTTTCAGCCAAGACGGCGTGAGATAAGAGACGTTATGAGTTCTTCGCGACAAGTGACCTTAGCACGCCGCGCCCGGTTGTCGGGCCATGGGGTTCATTCCGGTAAACCGGTTTCCATCATTCTTCATCCGGCGGCTGACAATCATGGCATTCGGTTCTTGCGCACCGGCCTCGAAGGGGGTCGTGAGCGTTTGATTTCTGCTCGTCATGATGCTGTCAGCGCATCGGAATTGTGCACCATCATCGGCGACCATGAGACGGGTGCCATTTCGACAATCGAACATTTGATGGCGGCGCTTTACGCCTCAAATATCGATAATCTCCTCGTTGAAATTGACGGCGCTGAAGTGCCTATTATGGATGGTAGCTCTGCGCCCTTCATTGCTGCGATTGATCGTGCGGGTCTTGTATCACAAAAAGTCGCACGTCGTTATCTGCGCGTCTTGAAGCCTGTGCGCGTTGAAAAAGATGGCAAGTTCTCAGAACTCGTTCCTTTCGCACGCGGCTTCCGTTTGACCGTTGAAATCGATTTTCCAACCGCGTTGATTGGGCGTCAGAAAAAGACTCTCGATCTCACGCCAGAGTCATTCCGTGATGAATTGCAGCATGCCCGCACTTTCGGCTTTTTGAAGGACGTCGATCATCTTCGTAAGGCGGGCTTTGCGCTCGGTGCTTCGCTTGAAAACACAGTGGCGATTGATGGGGATGCAATCCTTAACCCTGAAGGCTTGCGTTACCGCGATGAATTCATCCGCCATAAAATGCTTGATGCTGTTGGCGACTTGGCTTTGGCCGGTTTGCCGATCATCGGCCATTTCCGCTCATGGTGCAGCGGCCACCGCATGAATGTGGCTGTACTCGAGGCGCTCTTCGCTGATCGGACCGCCTATGAGATCGTCGAAGACAAGCGTGCTGAGGCACCTTTAGCCCCCGTTCGCTCGCGCGTAGCGGCTGTGGCATGCGCCCCTTCGGTCGACTGAGCCTGTTTTTGGCCGTTTGACCCTATTTCCGCCGTCTTTTGTGTCTTTTTGTCCCGCACTGCTGGCGGGATGTTAGCGTTTGGTTTATGTAACCAGCGCATTCTGCGAGCCAATGCGAATCTGTGCCCATCGCTTTTGTGATTGTCACTATCTGGGGGAGCCTTGTTGACCATGCGCCACGCCGAAACCGTCATCACGAGGGCTTCGACCCGCATCGTGCTTCCTTTGATCGCTGTCTTGGCGCTTTTACCGCTTGGCGCTTGCGATACGCTTAATCCCTTCGACAAAGGCGAAGTCTATAAGCCCGAAGTGAAGCCTGACCTTCCTGCTGAAAAACTTTACAACGAAGGTCTTGCAGCTGTTGAAGCGCATGACTTTGAAAAAGCGAATAAGCAATTCAAAGAGCTCGATAAGGTTTATCCTTATTCACAATGGTCGAAGAAGGCGCTTTTGATGCAGACCTTCTCGCATTATTCGCTGAAAGAGTTTGAAGAAGCGGCATCCTCAGGCAAACGCTATCTGCAACTTTATCCGGCAGATCCCGATGCGGCCTATGCAGCCTATCTGATTGCCAGCTCTTACTATGATGTGGTGCTCGATATCACCCGTGATCAGGAGCGTGCAGAGAAGGCGCTTGTGGCATTCATGGAAGTTGTGCAGCGTTGGCCAAAATCTGATTATGCCAAAGATGCGAAATTCAAGATTAGCGTCTTGCGCGACCAGCTTGCGGGACGCGAGATGGATGTGGGCCGCTATTATCTCAACAAGCGGAACTTCACGGCAGCGATCAACCGTTTCCGTATTGTCGTTTCGCAATATCAGACGACTAATCAGGTTGAAGAAGCGCTCGCCCGCTTGACCGAGGCCTATTTGGCGCTCGGCATCGTCAATGAGGCGGAAACCGCAGCCGCGGTGCTCGGCCATAACTTCCCCGAGAGCCAGTGGTATAAGGACACCTACGCGCTTTTGCAGAATAAAGGCGTCGAGCCGAAGGAAAATCAGGATTCCTGGATCTCGAAGGCGTTTAAGGCCGTGAAGATCTTCTGATGGGGGCTTGCATCCCGGTGGCGCCTCGGCGTTTCATCGTCCTATGCTGACTCATTTGTCCATCCGCGATATTGTTTTGATCGATCGCCTCGATTTGGCCTTCGAGAATGGCCTTGCCGTGCTCACCGGTGAGACAGGCGCGGGCAAATCGATCCTGCTCGATGCCTTTGCTTTGGCGCTGGGCGCGCGCGGCGATGGGTCGCTCGTGCGACAAGGCGAAGCGCAAGGTCAGGTGACTGCCGTCTTCCAACCTGCCGATAAACATCCTGTCTTTGCGGTGCTTGCTGATCAGGCAATCGCGCATGAAGGCGAGATCATTTTGCGCCGTGTGCAAATGGCGGATGGCAAAACGCGCGCCCTCGTAAATGATCAACCGGTGAGCGTGCAAAGTTTGCGCGCCATTGGAACAAGTCTTGTTGAAATTCATGGTCAGCATGATGATCGTGCGCTTGCGGATCCTGCGAGCCATCGCGCTATTCTTGAT